>JAKAGL010000083.1 GCA_021815535.1 bacterium | reverse complement strand
GTGGAACTCTTCATAATGATCTTCCTTGCGGCGGTGCAGGGGGTGGTAAACCCCGAAACGCTTTCCCGCCATCATTTCAGCGCCGAAGAAGCCTACCGCGGCGTGGTGGGGGTGATGTTCGAGGGGTTTTTGGCTGACAAGGCAAAACCGCTGTTCCACGCCCGTTTCACCCCCGCTGGAAGGAAAGGAAGGAACGCATGAGGCGTATTGCACTGCTGATGGTCATCATCGCGCTGGCCGGCTGCAATAACAACCATCGTGGCGATATCACTGCCTCCGGCGTGATAGAGGCGACAGAGGTAACGGTAAACGCCAAACTCGGCGGCGAAATAACCAAGCTTGCCGTTGATGAAGGGGCCGAAGTCCATAAAGGGGACCTGCTTGCCTCCATCGACCGCGACGCGCTCAATATCCAACTGCGGCAGGCAGAGGCCAACGTGGACGCCGCCAGCGCGCAACTGCGTCTGGCCAAGCGGGGGGCGCGCACAGAGGATACCAAGCTTGCCGAGGCGAATCTCCGCTTCGCCGAAAAGGAATTTAAACGGGCGGAGGAGCTTTTCCGGCAACGGGGTATCACAAAACGGCAATATGACGACGCCAAAACCCGGTTTGAAGTGGCAAAACAGACATACGAAAAACTGAAACACGGCCTGTTGCCCGAAGAGATAGAATCGGCCGCCGCCCGCCTGCGGCTGGCCGAGGCGCAACGGGACTTGGTGGACAAATACATCGCCGATACCTCCGTCACCGCACCGGTGGATGGCACGGTCACGCGGAAATCGATCGAGGAAGGGGATCATGTGCTGGCGAACGCGCAATTGTTCCGCATCAGCCGTCTTGCCACCGTGAACCTGATGATCTATGTAAGCGAAATGGAATTGGCGCGGGTAAAGCTGGGCCAGCGGGCGAACGTCTTTATCGACGCGCAGCCGAATAAGCCGATTCCCGGAAAAGTGGTCTACATCTCGCCCGTGGCGGAATTCACCCCCAAAAACGTGCAGACGAAGGACGACCGCACAAAGCTGGTGTTCGGCGTAAAACTGGAAATACCAAATTCGGACCGCATCCTTAAGCCGGGGATGCCGGCGGACGCGGAGCTGGTAACGGAAAAGCCATGACAGACGCATTGATTATCGAAGGGCTTGCCAAATCATTCGGCGAATTGCGCGCCGTGGACGGCATATCCCTGTCCGTGCGCGAAGGGGAAATGTTCGGTATCGTAGGGCCTAACGGCAGCGGAAAGACAACGCTCTTCCGCATGCTGTGCGGCATCATGAAACCTTCCGGGGGAACCGCGCGCATTTTCGGCCACGATATAAATAACGGCATGGAACAGATCAAACGGCAGATCGGCTACTTCTCGCAGCGATTCACCCTCTATGGCGACCTCTCTGTGGATGAAAACATCGAGTTCTTCGCCGAGATACACGGCGTGCCCGATTACCGGCCGTTCCGCGAAGAATTGCTCGCCTTCACCCGCCTTACCCCATTCCGCGGCAGGCTGGCCGACCGCCTTTCAGGCGGCATGAAGCAGAAGCTGGCGCTCGCCTGCACACTCATACACCGCCCCCGCCTGATACTTCTGGACGAGCCCACCACCGGCGTTGACCCTATATCGCGCATGGATTTTTGGAAAATACTTTCCGCCCTGCTCAAGACGAACATCACCATAGTAATGAGCACGCCATATCTGGACGAAGCGGAACGGTGCAGCCGGGTGGCGCTGATGAACAAAGGGACGGTGATGGCGCTCGACACCCCCGCAAACATTAAAAAACAGATGCGCGGCGAAGTGCTTGAAATTGTCTGCGGCGAGATCAGAACCGCCGCCCGCTTGCTGAAAGGGGCCGAGGGCATCCTGGATGTTCAAACCTTCGGCGACCGGCTGAATGTTGTTGTGGAAAACTCGGAGGCCGGACATATCAGTATCGAATCCATTTTACGGGACGGCGGCATTTCCATTACGGATTGGCGGCCGGTGAAACCGTCGCTGGAAAATGTGTTTATATCGCTCATTACCAGAGCTGCATAACAAAATGAAAGGAATTGCTTCAATGAAATTGTTTGTATTCGCGCTGGCGGCCTTCCTGCCGGTCGCCGCATACGCGGCGGACGGGCGGCAACTATCAATAGATGAGGCCGCGCGGATGGCCCTGCAGAACAGCAAACAGGTGCGGATCGCCGGCTTGGGCGCCACGGCCGCCCACGCCAAAGCGGACGAAACTTCAAGCGCGGACAAGCCCAAGGTGACGGCGCAAGCGGGCTATACCAAGATGAGCGACGTCGGCGCCTTCGAGTTTCAGGCGCCCGGCGCCCCCGCCCCTGTCGTCATTTCCCCTTCGCTGACGAACTGGTATCAAGCGAAACTGTCGGTCGCCTACCCGCTGTACACCGGCAACAAACTCGAAGGATACGCCGCATCGGCCTCTTACAGCGCCTTGGCGGCGGACAAAGAATATGAAAACGGCAAAGCGGACATGGCATTTGCCGCACGCAGCGCCTATTGGCAGCTCTATAAAGCCCAGCAGGTAAAGCTGGTGCTGGACGAAAACGTGACGCAGGTGCAAAGCCACCTCGCCGATGTTACGAACATGGTGAACGCCGGCGTCATGTTGCGCGATGAGCAACTGAAAACGCAGGTGCAATTGAGCAATGTCCGGTTCGCCCAGGCCGACGCCGCCAATAACGTAAAACTTGCCATGATGCAGCTCAACAACATCATCGGCCTGCCGTTGGATACCAGCCTCACGCTTACCACCCCCCTCGCCCGGCGGGATGCCGAGCTGAAAACGCTGGAAGAGTACAAAAGTTCCGCCGCCGAAAACCGCCCCGACCTGAACGCGGCGCGGATGAAAATAGAATCGGCCCGCGCCGGATATGCCGCCAGCAAAGGGGGGTACCTCCCCTCCGTCTCGCTCTACGGCGAAATACTGTATGCCAATCCCAACCAGCGCTACCTGCCGAACGAAGACCGGTGGGACAGTACCTGGGATGTTGGCGTCATGGTCAGTTACGACCTTTTTGACTGGGGAACCACCCGCAGCCAGGTGGCGCAGGCAGACGCGCGAAAATCGCAGGCGGAGATTGCCTATGACCAGGCGCTTGACGAAGTGGAGCTGGAAGTGAACCAAAGCTACCTTTCCCTGTCACAGGCCCGCGAACGGATCGACATCGCAAATGGCGGCGTAGAACAGGCCGAAGAAAGCGCCCGTATTATAAAGAACCGCTTTCACAACGGGCACGCAACCAATACCGAAGTACTGGACGCCGAGGTCGCATTGCTGCAAAGCAAGCTCAACTACACCATGGCCACCGCCGATTACGAAATCGCCTTATCGCGAATGCAAAAGGTGGCCGGCATACCGGATCGGGAAGCGGAAAAATAACGGCGGGCGTGGCGGGTCACTCGGCCCCGCCGCGGATCGAACCCTGCGGGGCCTGACGGAAAAAAGGAGCGCGTATGCCCCCCTATGCGATAGAGGTGGACGGGCTGACAAAAAGATTCGGCGATTTCACCGCCGTCGACAACATCTCGTTCCGGGTGCGGCGAGGCGAGATATTCGGCTTCCTCGGCCCCAATGGCGCGGGTAAATCCACAACCATCCGTATGCTCTGCGGCCTTATGGAATCTTCCGCGGGGCGCGCCACTGTTGGCGGGTTCGACATCAAAACGCAAACGTTCAAGATCAAACAAAGTATCGGCTATATGTCGCAAAAATTCTCATTGTACGAAGACCTCACCGTTGAAGAGAATATCCGCTTCTACGGCGGCATTTACGGCCTCGCACCGGCGCGCATCGCCGAAAGGATGCGGTGGGTGGTGGAAATGGCCGGCCTGGCGGGACGTGAGAGGAGCCTGACCGGAGAACTCTCCGGAGGCTGGAAACAGCGTCTTGCCCTCGGCTGTGCCGTGATTCACGAACCTCCCATTGTTTTTCTCGACGAACCGACCTCGGGGGTCGATCCGGTTTCGCGCCGCAATTTTTGGGAGCTTATCAACCAGCTTTCCGGGCATGGCGTAACCGTACTGGTGACCACCCATTACCTTGACGAAGCGGAATACTGCAACAATATCATGTTGATAAACGCCGGCCGCATCGTGGCCAGTGGCGGGCCAAAAGAACTGAAGGAACGCCATATCACCAGCGCCATGCTCGAGGTGCAAACCGCCGATCCGGTGGCCGCCATGGATGCGTTGAAAGGGGAACCGTGGGTGCGGGATCTCACGCTTTTCGGCATTCATCTTCACGCCGGGGTGGATGAGGCCGTGGACGGAAGCCGCCGCATACGGGAGGCGCTGGCCTCGCGGGGAATGGCCGTAGACCGGATCGAACATATCACCCCATCGTTGGAGGACGTCTTCATCCATCTGCTGTCGGAACACCGGGACGGGGGCTGAAATGACATTCAGGCGCATAAGACCGGTCGTCATAAAAGAGTTCCGCCAGGTGCGGCGCGATTGGGTATCGCTGATGCTCCTCATCATGATTCCCGCCTTCCTCATGCTGATGGTGGGAAAGGCGCTTAACTTTGACGTGAAGAACGTCAGGCTGGCGGTATTTGATCAGGATAAAAGCAGCCAAAGCCGCGATTTTATCCGCGCATTCACCAACTCGGGCTACTTTTCCGTCGCGGCCGATGTTTCGGGCTATCCCGAGATCGAAACGAATGTCGATAGCGGCCGCGTGCTTGCCGCACTGGTGATCCCGCCCGATTTCGCCAAACGGCTGGACCGCGGCGATGACACGCCGATACAAATACTGATCGACGGCTCGAACAGCAACACCGCCACCACCGCGCTGGGCTACATGAACACCATTATCCAAACCTATTCGGCGAACCTGCGCACGGAATTCATGACCCGGCGCGGCCAGCGGTTCGATCCCCCCGTCGATCTGCGTCCAAAGGTCTGGTACAACCCCAATCTCTCAAGCACCAAATTCCTTGTCCCCGGATTTATCGGATTCATCCTGATGCTCGCCTCGGTCATCTCCACCGCCCTTTCCATCGTGCGGGAAAAAGAAAGCGGCACGATGGAACAGCTTACCGTCTCGCCCCTGCAAACGTTCGAGATCGTCATCGGCAAAACGCTCCCCTATTTCATCATCTCGCTGGTCAGTTCGGCGCTGGTATTGAGCATCGCCTTCGTCTTCTTCGATATCACGGTGCGCGGCTCCCTTGTTTGGCTCTACCTCGGCATCGTGATATTCCTGTTCGCCGCGCTGGGACAGGGTTTGCTCATCTCCGCCATTGCCGAAAAGCAGCAGATCGCTTTTTTGATCGCGGTACTTTCGTCGATTCTCCCCACGTTCCTGCTGTCGGGCCTGGTCTTTCCCATCCGCAGCATGCCGTGGCTTCTGCAGATCATTTCGAACGTCACCCCGGTCAAATTCTTCCTCATCGTGCTGCGCGGCGTGATGCTGAAGGGATCGGGACCCCACGTTTTCTGGCGCGAACTGCTGTATATGCTGCTGTTCGCGGTGGTCACGCTGGCCCTTTCGGCGCGCATCATGCTCAAGAAACGGCAGGCCGCATGAGCACCATCATGCTTATTGTGATGAAGGAGCTTCGCCAGCTTTTCCGCGACAAACGGTTGCGGTTCATGGCGATCGCGGCCCCGATCATCCAACTGACCGTGCTGGGCTATGCCGCTGTTACCGACGTGAAGTATGTGCCGCTGGTGGTGTGCGATTATGACCGGTCCAGCATCAGTCGCGGCCTGGTGGACCGCTTCCTCAACTCCGGCTATTTCGAACTGGCCGGGGCCGTGGATACGGCGGATGGGGTGGACAATTACATCGAGCATGGCGCCGCCGAGTTGGCGTTGGTAATACCCGCCGATTTCAGCGAAAAAACACTCCTGCGGCAGACCGCCCAGCTGCAGGTCATTGCCGACGGCACCGACGGGAATTCCGCGAACATCGCGCTGGCGTACGCCACTATGATCGTGAACAGCCATTCACAGGATGTGTTGCAGGACATTCTGGACAAAAATCCCCAATCCGTCCTGCCGCCACGGATCGTCCCCGAGATCCGCGTGTGGCACAACGCGTCGCTGAAAAGCCGCAATTACATGGTGCCGGGGGTGCTGGCTTTCGTGCTGATGCTCATCACCATGTCGATGACCTCCATGGCGATTGTGCGGGAACGGGAGATAGGAACTATGGAACAGCTCCTTGTCACCCCGATACGCCCGTGGCAGCTCCTGTTCGGCAAGCTGATACCGTACATCCTCATCGGCATGATTGACGTAACGCTGGCGCTGCTGGTGGCGGTATTCTGGTTCCACGTGCCGTTGCGCGGCTCGGTTGGCCTGCTCTATCTCTGCAGCGGGCTGTTCGTCCTCACCATGCTGGGGCTGGGCCTTTTTGTCAGCACCGTCGCCCGCACCCAGCAACAGGCGCTGATGATCGCCCAGTTCGGCTTCTTCATCCCGTTCATTTACTTTTCCGGGTTCGTCTTCCCCATCGAGAACATGCCGGTGCTGATACAGAAAATCACCTATTTCGTGCCGCTCCGCTATTTTATGGAAATTATCAGGGGGATATTCCTAAAAGGGGTTGGCATTAACATTCTCTGGCCGCAAATGCTGGCCCTGGTGGCTTTCGGAATTACGATCTTCACGCTGGCGGTTCTCCGTTTCCGCCGCACCATCGAATAGCTTTTCTTCATCTCCCTTCCCGCCCCTTCCTCTAACATTTAGTGGCGCTTCCTTCACAAAAAAAACCGGGATACAATCGGCGCATGCCACACGTGCGCCACACCAAAAAACTGACGGCGGTGTATGACCAACTCTACGCCCACTACGGCCCCCAGCACTGGTGGCCGGGCGATACCGACGTGGAAGTGATCACCGGCGCAATCCTCACACAAAACACCTCGTGGGGAAATGTGGCTAAGGCGATAGCCAATCTGAAAGCGGAAACGGAACTGGAGCTGGAACCGCTGCTTGCCATCCCGGAGGAGCGGCTGGCGGAGCTGATACGCTCCAGCGGCTACTACCGGCAAAAGGCGGCACGCCTGCGCGGATTTTTCAACTGGCTCGCCGCGCGCAACGGCGGCGACTGGCGCATGTGGCTGAAAAAGACACCGCTTGGCGAAGCGCGGGATGCGCTTCTGGATGTTCACGGCATCGGGCCGGAAACCGCCGACTCCATCCTGCTCTACGGCGCGGACCGTAAAACGTTTGTCATCGATAAATACACGCTTCGCTTCGGCGCGCGGTACGGGCTGTACAGCGAGAAGACGAAGTACGAAGAGGCGCGGACGTATTTTATGGAGCACCTGCCGCAAAGCGCGAAACTCTACAACGAATACCATGCGCTCATCGTGCGCCTGGGAGCCACCTTCTGCAAATCAAAGCCGCTCTGCCCCGCCTGCCCCCTCAACCACTCCTGCCGCGCGGGGAAGAAAAGCGCATCTGGATTCCCGCCTTCGCGGGAATGACATTAATGCGGAGATTTTATGATGGGGTATGATTCAATCAGGTATCAATAAAAAGATCCCCCTCTTTGGCAAAGAGGGGGTTGGGGGAGATTTGAAGCAGCTATAACTAATAAAGATTTACCGAAGAAAAGAACCGAGTGGCGGTAAGTGCCAGTTCGCCTGAAACAACAATACTACAAAGCAAGACCTTGGCTCTTAATAGCTATAATAATGAATAGCAAATGCTCCTACTTATGAAAGACGGATTATGGACAAACTTAAAAAAGCACAAAAAGCCCTTGTTTTCTTTTCAAATGAAGGTAAAAAGGATCGGGAAAGGTGGGTGTTGGATAAGTGGCTTGAAATAAAATTTCCTTATACTCCATTACCCAAGATTACCTGTTCCGAATGCCCCGACTTCACTCTTGATGAAGGATTAGCAGGAGAGCAGTTTGTAGAGATTGTGGAGGTATTGGATGAGGGCAGAAAAAGACATGCTGAATACCAGCGCAATTTGCAAAATGCTGAAGCCGGAAAAATCTCCGATCCTATTCACGACGATTTAGAGGATATAGATGAAAAAGGAATTCATCGGGTGACTGATACAGTGGAAAAGAAAATCCGGAAGTATTCTGGAAAACATGATGTCTCCAATTGGATTCTAGTGATTTACGCGAACATTTGGATATTTGATTCGTTTGATTGGGATAAATTATTAGTGAAGGTTGCCGGGTTAAAACCAGGATTTCGCTCAATTGATATTCTGTATCCGCAAAAGAGCCCCCCATTCAAAGTGAGAACTATATGGCAATGTTAAAACATTACCACTGGATGCCTTTGGATTTAAAAAAATTCTGCGCCTCTTGATTGCCCAATCGAGCCGCATTTAATAAATCTTCAATCGCTCGTTGAGCATCGCCAAGCCTGGCATAGGCAGACCCGCGCCAGTAATAGACGCTCGCATATTTCGGGTTTAGCTCTATCGCTTTACTGCAATCCTTAACCGCCCGCCGGTGGTCGCCAAGCATCATGTAGGCAAGTCCACGCCAGGCATAGGCGAATTCCAGTTTCGGATCTAATTCAATTGCCTTATCATAATCATCAATTGCCCGCTGATAATCATCGAGAAACTTGGCATAGGACCGCCCACGCCAGGCATAGGCGAGTGCCAGTTTTGGATCTAACTCTATCGCCTTTCCAAAATCATCAATTGCCCGCCGATGATCGCCAAGTTCGGCAAAGCAAAAACCACGCGCTGCGTAACGTGCAGCATAGACAAATCCTGCTCCGGTATCCATCTCTATAGCTTTTGAATAAGCCTCGACTGCCTGTTTGTGCTG
>JAKAGL010000082.1 GCA_021815535.1 bacterium | reverse complement strand
ATCTCTTTCGCGCTTGATACGTGAGGCCGGGTATAACCCCACCGAAGAAACAACAGGTCTTTTCGGGTTGAAGGACAGTACGGGCAGTTTCACCACCAACGCCATGACTTCCGCGAAGTCGATTTATTTTACGATAGATGACAACGGGGACGGCACCCTGCAAAATAATTATAAAGAGAAAGTTGGCTTCCGCTTCACCGGCGCCGACTGCGATCCTTCGAACGCCACTTCCAGTTGTATTGAGATGGCCACTATCGATCCGGCAACCGGCGCCATAACGGGTTGGACGCCAAAGTACTACGATATACAGGACCTCGTTTTCATTTATCACTACAGAACCGGCAGCATGGGCGCGTACGTTTTTACTGACAGCATGTGCGGCGCGGCGGGGGGGGCCACGGCAACCGCACTGCCGGGCGCGACATCGATCACTTTAACATGCGGCGGAGCGGCGGGCAATCCGACGGCCCTGTTGCCGACCAACTCGGTCTCCGGCCGCAACTACAGCGACGTGGTGGGCATAACGATGTACGTTCTTGCCAAAACGCGCACGATCCACGATCTTACCAGGCAGAACGTCGTTCAACTATTTTCCAGTTCCGTGCTTTTGAGGAGCAGGTGATGAATACCATGGACCGGATGTGTTCACGCATCTCAAATGAACGGGGAGCCGTGCTCATCCTCGCCTTGCTGATCACCATGGTGCTGGCCGTTTTTTCAACGGTCGCCATCATGAGCGCCACGCAGGGGCTGCGCATCAGCGGAAAATACAAAACGGAGCAACAGGTTCTTTATACCTCCGATGGCGGGATCGATTTCGCCACCGGCCTCATCAAGGACACCATCGGGAACAAGAACCTCGTTTCCGCCACGTATCTTCCTTATGTCAATACCACGAACTCCACCGGCGGCCCCCAGACCGATTTTGAGCGGGAGATCGCCGGCGTAAACGGAAATAGCAGCGTGGGCGTTAACCCCGATACCACCGCCAACCCGAATGCAACGGTGACCATCTTGGGGGATACCGCCAGCATTGATATCGATTACATGCGCAGCAAGTTGATGCCCGGTTCGTCGGCCGAAGCCGCGTCACGCTACGAAGGCATCGGCAGCGGCACATCGGGCGGCGTAATGCTGCTGTATCAAATTGATTCGAAGAGCTCAATCGCCAGCTCCGATAAAACGGTACGTGCAACTTACAAATGTGTAGAAGGTGGTGGCAGATGTTTATGAAACCGGTTGGCAGGATTCTCCTCTTGATCGCGGTTCTCCTCTCGGGCGTGCGTGAGGCCCAGGCCATTGAAACGATGGCCGAATATGCCGATGTGCCGTTCTTTATGAGCAACAGCATTATGCCGAATATCATGGTCATCGCCGATAACTCGGGATCGATGAATGAATTCGCTTACCCTTCAGCGTACGATTCAACAAAAACGTATACCGGCTACTTCTCGCCGACATACCAATACAGCTATAACGGAACGAATTTCGTGATAGACCCCGCCGGGACATTTCTGGGAAGTTTTTTGAATTGGGCCTGTATGCGCAAGATAGACGTTGCCCGCAAGGTGCTGGTCGGCGGCCTTGCCACTTCGCGTACCGGCGGCGGCAACCAGATGAACATAGGGGAGTCGTCTCCCACCTCGTGGGATCAGCAAAAGAACCTCACGGTGACGCAAGCCGCGGGCACGACCCCGTACAATCCTGGCGGCGCGATTGCAACTTACATTTACAAACTCACCGCGGGATATTTGAAAGTGTATAAAACTTCGGTGTCCTCTGGGAATCTTTTGAATACCTACAACGTCAAGATACAAAAGGATTCCACGCTGGAACCGAATGACTTCGTTGGTGGCAACCTTTCCGGCATCATGCAGAAAGTCTCCACCAAAGCGCGGTGGGGGCTGACCTTCTTCAACAGCACCGGAGCGGGTGGTTCCGTGGTTGAACCCATCGTTGGCGCCGGGTATGGCACCAACTTCATTACGACATATCAAAACAAGTCGCCAGCCACCAATACGCCACTGGCCGAAACGCTCCATCAGGTGGTCGGTTATTTCAGGCAGGATTCGAGTTGGCGCGATGTCAACGGCAACTATTCCACCAACGTTCAGGGAAAAGACCCCTTCTGGTACGAAGATTCAAGCTCCTATGTAAGATGCGGCAAAAACTTCGTGCTGTTGATCACCGATGGCGAGCCAACCGACGATGACTTTAGTGATTTCAGTCCCTCCACAACGATACCAGCGGTCGGTCAGCGAACGCTTGATAAGGTCGCCCTCAATGCCCACACCGTTGACCTTCGTTCTGATATCGCCGATACGCAGGTACTTACCCTTTATGCCGTTTATACCTTCGGCAACTCGGCCACCGCCAGAACCACGCTCATGAATGCGGCCAAGAACGGGGCATTCACCGATTCCAACGGAAACAACCTGCCGGATCTTCAGAGCGAATGGGATGTCAATAATGACGGCATACCCGATACCTACTTTGAGGCGAATGACGCCGATAGCATGGAAACCCAGTTGATGGCGGCCATCACGGATATTCTCAAGCGGGCGTCTTCGGGTACCGCCATTTCGGTTCTTGCCACCTCGTCCAGCGGCGCGGGGAATATTTTCCAGGCGTACTTCCTGCCGGCAAAGACCATTGTCGACGCTCTTGGCACGCGCGATATCACCTGGATCGGCCACCTGCTCTCGCTGAAGATAGACGCAAACGGCTCACTGCTTGATAAGAACAACAACTGCATCAGCTTCAGCTTCGATGCCGTGGCCAAAGAAACGGTGATCAATACCCTGGACGGCACGGTGAACGCCTGCGGCACCACGGTAACCGCCACAACGCCGCTCACCAGTTTTGTCAATTATAACTGGGATGCGGGGGAAAAGCTGGTTTCCAAGGCCTCCTCGTCGCGCAACATATACACCTTCGTGGATGCGAACAAGAACAACGTCTGTGACGGCTGTTCATCGATGAGCACCGGCGAAGCCATGCCCTTCACCACGGCGAACGCCGCCACCCTGCAAAAATACCTCCGCACCTCCAGCGCCGCGGAGGCGGCGAACGTGATCAGCTGGGTGCGCGGGGATTCGGTTTCCGGTTATAGAACCCGGACCTACAATGTGGGGGGGGATCAATACAAGCTGGGCGATATTATACATTCAACGCCAACCGTAGTGTCGGCGCCGCAGGAGAATTATAACGCTCTGTATTCTGATAAAGGATACGCCACTTTTTATAATACGTGGCAAAACCGCACCCAAGTGGTTTATATCGGCTCGAATGACGGGATGTTGCACGCTTTTGACGCGACAACAGGCGATGAGTTGTGGGATTACATTCCCTATAACCTGTTACCGCACCTGAAATGGCTTGCAGACCCGGCGTATCCCCATGTTGATTACGTCGACCTGAAAGTAAAGGTGAGCGATATCAATTTCGGCAGCACCGCCGCGCCCAACTGGAAGTCGGTATTGATCGGCGGCATGCGGTTCGGCGGCGGGGAAATAACCGATACCAGTTATGACGTTGATGGAGACGGCGATACGGCCTCGAAACTGCGCAAGTGGCGCTCGGCGTTCTTCGCGATCGATGTGACCAATCCCGCCGCTCCCGTGCCGCTGTGGGAGTGGAATCCGGGGGACAACACGCTTGGCTTCGCCATGACCTATCCGGCGATCGTTAAGATCGGGGATGAATTCTTCGCCGTCGTCGGCACCGGCCCGAAAGCCGCCTACACCCCCCTTTATGACGGTACGTCCAGCCAAAACGCCACTCTGTTCGTTCTCAACGTCAAAACAGGCGCCAAGATGGCTTCGTTCCCGGTCAGTGATTCATCCTCGTTCTTCTCCGACCCGGTAGCCGTGGATATGGACTTCAGCACTTCCAATCCGGTAATAGGTGGAGCGGGAGGCGTTAGCTATAACGCGGATGCCGTTTATGTTGGGGAAACCTACTGGCAATCGACCGCTGGCGGTTCGTGGAACAGCCGGGTATGGCGCATTGCGACCAATAATGATACCAACCCCGCGAACTGGAAGATGTATGACCTGTTCAACAGCGCGGTGAACCAATCCATCACCTCGGCCCCGGCCGTTACCACCGATTCCCTTAAAAAACTCTGGATATTCTTCGGTACCGGCAAATTCCTCAACACGGCGGATAAAACCGATGCCACCACGCAGGCGTTCTATGGCGTTAAAGATCCCTGCTGGGTGGGAAGCAGCGGCGCCTGGAATGCCACCTGCGCCAATTGGGGGTCGCTGAATACCGCCGGCAGTTATACCCCCGCGATCACCACGGCGACAATGGTGGATACCACCAACTCCGTGGTGGCCACCGATTCGGCTAACACCGTGACCGGCGTCAGCGGCGCAACCACTTTCACCGCCCTCAAGAGCCTTATTGCCACCAAGGACGGGTGGTGGATGAATCTCACCACCGCCCGCGAGCGTTCGCTGAACAAACCAACGGTGATCGGCGGCGTGGTGCTCTTTACCACCTTTGTGCCCGACAGCGACACCTGCGCCTTGGGCGGCAACTCCTGGTTCTATGCCATTTATTATGAAACCGGGAGCGCATATTCCAGCTCGATCATCGGCACCAGCGGCGGCACCGTGCTGAAAAAGAGCTCCGGCTCCAGCGTTGGTATGGCATCCAGCATCGCGATACACTCCGGCCGTGAGACCGGCGCGAAGGCGTTTGTGCAGATGAGTACGGGGCAGGCCACCGTAATAAGTTTCACGACCGCCTTTAACATCAAGAGCGGAATCGTCGCATGGAGGGAATTATGAACTATCAGCGTGTTTTAGCCGCATGGTTTACGGGCATCCTTTGCATACTGCCGCTGGCCGAAGCCGCGCAGATGAAGGGACCCGCCACCGGCTTAAAAGCGGTTAAGCAGGGCCAATTGATGGGCGCCGATACCGATGTCAATGAACTGCTTTTTGGTGGAGCGGGAAACGGGTATTTAATTGCAAGCGAACGTAAATTCGCCGTAACGCCGAAAACCGAATTTCTTGGGGCAAACGGCGGCAAGACATCCCTGTCATCCATCAAAAAGGGGACTATGGTAAAGGTGATATTCCATCGTGAGGCGGATGGAACAACCTTGACCGCTATCTCGGTGACGGTGATCAAGGCCCCTCAATGAGCTTTGGCGCTGGGTGCTTTGCACGGCTGCTTGCGGCGTTGTTGATGGTGAGCCCCATCACCGTTGCGGCCGCGGCCGATGCGCCGGCGTCATCGCCAGCCGGGGGACTGAAGTTCGGGCAGACGGAGCACAACTTCGGGCGGATACAAAAGATCGAGCCGCTTGAATTCTCCTTTTCCTTCGAAAATACCTCAACGGCCCCGGTTACTATCGCCAACGTGTCGACCTCGTGCGGCTGCACCGCCGCGAAACCGGCAAAGACCAAATATCAGCCGGGAGAGAAAGGATCGGTTGCCGCCTCATTCAATCCGGCGGGGCTGACCGGACATCATGAGTCCACCGTCATCGTTGAAGAGGGGGGGGGCGCGCGTCATGTTCTTACGCTTGCGGCGGATATAGAGACGATCGATCCGTCAAAGCTGAAAATAAATCTTCCCGATCCGGTCATACGCGTGACGCCAAAGAAGGTCAGGCTTGGCACGTTCAAAGTGGGGGAAACCGCACTTTTCAAAGTCATCGTTGAGAACAAAGGCGATGGCGATCTATTTCTGCTGGATGAAAATGCGCCGAACGAGGCGGGGGTGAAGTTGAGCGAACGGGCGATCAGGAAAGGGAAGAGGATCGAGCTGACGCTTTTTTACAAACCGGAAAAAGCGGGGAAGATAGATGACTTCGCCGTCATCCGCTCCAACGACCCAAAGACTCCCGTCTTCAAAATACATCTCACCGGCAAAGCTCTAGAAGCAAAGAAATAGAGGTGGGTATATGACGGTTCCACCACAATAAAAATACCTTGATTTTTGCGGTTAAATCTGCGATATTGATTATGGAAGACGACTTTAGGGGTTTAAAAGAGAACCGAGACGCCGGCCGCTAAAAAACCCTTCGGGGTATGCGGACTACCGGGTCCAGCTCAAACAGTGAGCGGTTTAACCGCCCTCCCGAAGTTGCCTTCTTTTTTTTATTCTGCGGCGTTTGCCCGCAAATCCCGGAAAAACATGGCCTCTAAAAGGGCGTTTTTTTTACGAAACACCCTCTTGATGAGTTAGCATAGTCCTGTTTTATGTTAAAAGGACACGGTGGAAATCTATATGAAGCGGCGCTCTCGGCAGGGGTCGATCCCTCGTCGGTGCTTGATTTCAGCGCCAGCGTCAACCGGATGGCCGACAGGAACCAGTTAAAAACCTGGTTGGCCGAATCCGCCGGACAAATAGGGGACTATCCAGACCCCGAATATCACCACCTGAGAAAATTGATAGGGGCGCATTACGCCATCTCCCCCGATGCAGTTCTGCCCGGCAACGGTTCGACCGAGCTTCTCTACCTTGTGCCGCGTGTTTTGGGGGCAAAGAAAGGCCTCGTCGTTTCCCCTTGCTATGCCGACTACGCCGATGCGCTCCGCTTGGCCGGAGCTTCTATTGATAGGATCTACCTCCATAAAAATAATGCGTTTACGCTTGATTACGGTAAATTGGGTGAACGGCTGCAAGATGGGTTCGATGCAGTTGTCATAGGAGCCCCCAATAATCCGACCGGCACCGTTGCCATTCCGGCGGATTTGAGAAACTTCATGACCAAGTACCCGGATACATTGTTTTTGATAGACGAATCGTTCGCCGATTTTGCTCCTTCATTGACACTGTTTCCTTCTATTCCCGCAAATGCGGTGGTTCTCCGCTCATTCACGAAGTTTTATGGCATTCCCGGATTGCGGGCGGGTTTTGCGGCCGCGCCGTTGCCGGTCATAGAGAAACTGAAAGCCGCTAAAGAGCCTTGGACGCTGAACAGTTCGGCGGAGTATATCTGCCGAAAACTGTTGGAGGAGGGAATGAATGATGAAACCATGCGGTTGGAAATCAACCGGCAGCGTGACCGGCTTGCGGCTTTGCTCGGCGGAATTCCGGGATTGCGGGTTTTTACCACATCTGCAAATTACCTGCTCGTTGAAATCGAATCAAAAATTCTTACGGCGGCGGCGCTAAAATCGCTCCTTCTATCCAAAGAGAAAATCCTGATTCGTGATTGTGGCAATTTCGACGGCCTGGATGCATATTGGTTCCGCGTATCGGTACGGGATGAAACGGCAAACGCCCGTTTAGGCGTAGCGCTGAGAGGGGCTTTGTGCACGGATTCGCAATAGGTTTAGGGTACATTTTCGATCTTTTGCTCAAAGACCCCAACAGCGCGTGGCATCCGGTGCGCCTTATCGGAATCTTCATAACCGCCCAGGAACGTTTTTACCGCGGGGTTCTTAAGCTGGAACTGGCAGGGGGATTGTTGTTGGCGCTTGTAACGCCGGGCCTGGTCTATATTCTATCGTTCGCGTTGCTTGTTTTGCTGGAACGGATGCATTGGAGCCTGGCGATAATGGGGGATGCATTGCTTGTCTGGTGTGCCATATCCCCTTCGGCGCTGGTCGCCGAGGCGCGGGGCATCCAGAGCCGGTTGGAGGCGGGGGATGATGCAGGGGCCAAGAAAGCGCTTTCAATGATCGTGGGCCGCGATACGGCAAACATGGATACGCCGGCGATCGTGCGCGCCACGATCGAGACAGTGGCGGAAAACAGCGTGGACGGCCTCATAAGCCCGTTACTGTATGCCGCACTGGGAGGCGGGCCGCTGGCAATGGCGTATCGCGCAGTGAACACCTGCGATTCGATGGTCGGCTACCAGAATGAGCGGTATGAACGCTTTGGAAAAATTCCGGCGCGGGTAGATGACGCGGCAAATTTCATTCCGGCGCGGCTTGCATTGCTGCTTATCAGCGTATCGGCATGGCTTGCCGGACTTAACGGTCAAATGGCGTTGGCAGTGGGCCTGCGCGACCGTTTGAAGCATCCCAGCCCCAATAGCGCGCATGGAGAGGCGGCGTTTGCCGGCGCCTTGAACGTAAGACTGGGCGGGCCGAGTTCCTATGCCGGCGCCGTGAAAGAAAAGCCGTGGCTGGGAGATGGCGCAAAAACGATGGAAGCCTCAACGCTTGCTCAGGCTTGCCGGCTACTGCGCTGGACCGCTTCCGTCGCGACGCTTTGCGCTATTTCCATTTCCCTGTTGTTGCCCTAACAGCACTTCCATTCACTGATTATTTTCGGTATAACCCTAAAGTGAATATTGTTGTCGTTTATAGTACAATCTTACCGAATGAAAAAGGGGTATACCGGAACTAGAGGATATTAATACGCAGAATTTGCATTGCAAACATTACGCCTATCCGCGGAATTCCGCTGGTTTCTCGAAGCGTTGAAGGGGGGAAGATGGAAAGCCAGTTCGAAGACAGTTCTATTTTGGATGATTTTGTCACCGAGGCAAAAGAACATCTGGAAACAGTGGAAGAGGCGGTTCTCAGCCTGGAAAAACAGGCCGGCAGCTCGGGTTTCCTCGAAGCGGTAACCGTCACGCTTCCCTTGACGGTGAATTTTACGGCGTTCGAGATCAACCGCCCGATCAGGTCACGCATCAGTGTCTCAGTCGCGACCACGTGCAGATCGCCGTTCAATGTCGTAATGAACTGAAGATTCTTTTCGGCCGCCAGGGGGGCGTATTCTTCCCTGAGGGCGTTCAGCGTATCCGTGAGATCGAATTCCCGCTTTCCGACTTCGTAGTACTTGAGGGTTTGTCCGGAGTCAATTTGTATCGTCTCAAGGAAGTCGTCGACCAGATTTTTCAAACGTCCACCGCCGTGGCGGATGAGGTTCGCGAATTCCTTCAGCTCGTTTGTGGATATCTGCGAAGCACCGCTGCTGATGATCTCCGAAAATCCAATTATGTACG
>JAKAGL010000001.1 GCA_021815535.1 bacterium | reverse complement strand
AAATCCTTTTAGCTTCATGGTAACGGGAAACACCTTCGCGCTCTGCCCGTCCACATCAATGTCCATAAGTTTGCCGACTTCGACGCTCATCGTTTCAGAAGCAAGCAACGGCTCCAGAAAAACACGGAACGAAAACTTTTCACCGCCTTGAAGCTTCTTTTTCCCCAACAAGAGGGACATCGTGTCGGCCACATAGACCTGATCATCCAGCGGCACGGTTTTGTGGCTGACCGCACCCGCCGACTCTACGGTGACAGCCATCTCGTTGCCATGAACCACCCCTTCAAAAAATTGACGGTGATTGAGCATTTTCTGCATATAGGTAAACCGCAGGGGCCGGAATTGCCCATCAAGAAAATAAGCGCTGCTGGTGCTAAGATCCTGTTCTGCTCCGCCCATCTCCATTTTTATCACTGCCTTGCTTTCTATGCGATAGCCGGTGGAATCCTCAGTCACCTTCTGGTGCGAGAAGCCGATTTTCTTGCCGTTCATCTGGAGTTCCATCCAATCATCGGAGATGGTCTCGGCAAAAGAAGGAAGAGAGGTCAGTAGAAAGAAAAAAGCCGCAAGAACTGCGGTGTTACGGCGCATGGTACTCTTGCAGCGACCGAACCTCCATCTCACCTTGGCTCATGGCCTTGATGGCGGCAACGTACGAATGCGCCCCGGCAAGAGTGGTCGTGTAAGGGATGTTGAGATTCAGCGCCGTGCGGCGGATCGATTGGCTGTCGAGGATCGCCTGCTTGCCGAATGTGGTATTCACCACCAGCGCTATCTGCCCTGTTTCCATCATTTCGACGATATGTGGCGAACCATCTTTGACTTTATTAACAATTTCTGCAGCCAAACCCGCTTTTTTAAGAGCCGCGCCGGTTCCCCTCGTAGCCACTAGTGTAAAGCCCAGTTCCACAAGGCCCCGGCCAACCTGCACCATGGCCTTTTTGTCATACTCCGCGACGGAAAGAAAAGCTTTTCCACTGCGCGGAATCTTGGAGCCGGAGCCGAGGGTTGCCCGCGCGAATGCCGATCCAAAATTCCAATCTATCCCCATCACTTCGCCGGTTGATTTCATCTCCGGGCCGAGAATAACATCCACCCCTGCGAATTTAATGAACGGGAACACCGCTTCCTTGACACTTATATGCTTGGGCATTTTTTGGCTGATGAAATCGAGGTCGGCCAACGTTTCGCCGGCCATCACCCGCGCCGCGATCTTGGCCAGCGGCACGCCCGTCGCCTTGGCCACGAACGGCACGGTGCGCGAGGCACGCGGATTTACTTCGAGGACGTACACGTCACTCCCTTTAACCGCAAACTGAATATTAAGAAGGCCGATCACGTTCAGTTCGTCAGCCAGTTTCTTCGTTTGAATGCAGATCTCATCAATTATTTTTTGCGGCAGATCCCGTGGCGGCAATGAACATGCGCTGTCGCCGCTATGGATGCCCGCTTCTTCAATATGCTGCATGACGCCCCCCACGACCGTCAACCTGCCGTCGCGGACGGCGTCCACATCAACTTCGGTGCTGTCGTTCAGGAATTTATCTATGAGCACTGGCCGTTCATGCGATACCTTCACCGCGTTTTCCATGTACCGCGTAAGCGATTCCTCGTCGTATACGATTTCCATTGCACGGCCGCCCAACACATACGAAGGGCGCACCACCACCGGATAACCAACCCGGTTGCAAACGGCAACCGCTTCGGATTTATTTATGGCCGTGCCGTTTTCGGGCTGCTTGAGCCCCAACCTGGCAACGACTTCCTGAAAACGTTTGCGATCCTCCGCGCGGTCGATGGCATCCGGCGTGGTACCGATAATCGGAACGCCAGCCTTTTCCAGCGGCACCGCGAGCTTCAGCGGTGTTTGGCCCCCGAATTGAACGATAACGCCAACCGGTTTTTCCTTTTCCACAATTTCCAGAACATCTTCAAGAGTGAGCGGCTCGAAATAAAGCCGGTCAGCCGTATCGAAATCAGTAGAGACGGTTTCTGGATTGCAATTAACCATGATGGTTTCGTATCCGGCCTCCTTAAGGGCGAAAACACCATGCACACAACAATAGTCGAATTCAATTCCCTGCCCGATGCGGTTGGGGCCGCCGCCGAGAATCATGATTTTCTTTTTAGATGTCGGCTCGGACTCACACTCCTCCTCGTAGGTGGAATACATGTAGGGGGTAAGCGCCTCGAATTCCGCCGCACAGGTATCGATCCGTTTATAGACGGGCCGGACATTCAGGGCCAGCCGTCTCTCACGCACGGCGGATTCCTTCACGCCGCAAAGAGCGGCGAGCCGCCGGTCGCCGAAACCCATCTGCTTATACGCCCGCATCGCGTCAACCGTTGCAGGGAGTCCGCCCGCTTTCAATGCCGCCTCGGCTTCCACAATCTCCTTTATGTTATCGAGAAACCAGGAATCGATGGACGTAAGGGCATGGACATCCTCAATACTCCATCCGAAACGGAATGCTTGAGCCACTCCCAGAATGCGGAACGGATAGGAAGTCCTCAGTTTTTTCCGTAATTCTTCCGGTGTGGTAGCCACTTCGGTCAGCCCGTCTATACCGGTTTCCATCGAACGGAGGGCTTTTTGCAAAGACTCTTTGAAAGTGCGGCCAATCGCCATCGCCTCTCCAACCGATTTCATCTGCGAACTGAGCAGCGCCTCGGCCTGCGGAAACTTTTCAAAGTCGAAACGCGGGATTTTGGTAACGCAATAATCAATGGAGGGCTCGAACGCGGCCCACGTTTTCTTCGTGATGTCGTTGGCGATCTCATCCAGCGTGTAGCCGATGGAAAGCTTTGCCGCGATGCGCGCTATGGGAAAGCCGGTGGCTTTGCTGGCAAGGGCCGAACTGCGCGATACGCGCGGATTCATCTCAATGATCTGCAACTCTCCGTTGACGGGATTCACCGCGTACTGGATGTTGCTGCCGCCAGTATCCACCCCAATCTTGCGGATAATCTTGAGAGCCGAGTCGCGCATCATCTGATATTCGCGGTCGGTGAGCGTCTGCGCGGGGGCCACCGTTATGCTATCGCCGGTGTGCACCCCCATGGGATCTAGATTTTCGATGGAGCAGACGATGACGACGTTATCCTTGCGGTCGCGCATCACTTCCAGCTCGAATTCCTTCCAGCCGAGTAGCGACTGCTCGATCATAATCTCGCTGATGGGGCTTTGCGCGAGCCCCCATTTCGCCTTTTCGATGAAATCGTCGCGGGTATCCGCCACGCCGCCGCCCTGCCCGCCGAGGGTGAACGAAGGGCGGATGATGCAGGGAAGGCCCACATGTTCGATCACCTCCATCGCCTTTTCAAACGTATTGGCGAAGCCCGAGCGCGGCACATTGAGGCCGATCTCCACCATTGCCTGTTTAAAAAGCGAGCGGTCTTCGGCACGCTTAATCGCCTCCAGGTTAGCCCCGATCATCTCCACATTGTATTGCTGCAGCACACCGCTCTTGGCCAGATCAACGGCGAGATTGAGCGCCGTTTGGCCGCCAACGGTGGGAAGCACCGCATCGGGGCGTTCGCGTTTGATGATCTTTGTCAGCATATCTACCGTCAGCGGTTCCACATACGTGCGGTGGGCGAACTGCGGATCGGTCATGATGGTGGCCGGATTGCTGTTGGCGAGAATCACGCGGATCCCCTCTTCCATCAGCGCCTTGGCGGCCTGCGTGCCCGAGTAATCGAATTCGCACGCCTGGCCGATCACAATGGGGCCGGCCCCGATTATCAACACGCTCCGGATATCATTTCGTTTTGGCACCGGTCACATCCTGTAAATATCTTCAATGCTGATCTGCCGAAAACGGCGCCACTTCAACTGCATCCCCTGCAATTTGAAAAACAGTTCCTCACCCAGCGGTTTATTTCTGTATTTCTTCAATTCCGCACGAATCGGCCGCAATGCCGTCTTAGGGTGCAGCACGTGGGTGTAAGTGAAGAAACATCCTTTGCCAATGCAGATAATACGGCTTTCCAGGATATCTCCCGCTTCCAGATGATCGTCACCGGTAACAATATAGTTGCGCCGCCCCGAAAGGTCGCGCACGGAGATGATCCCGCCGGTGCACGATTTGATCAAAAACATCGAGTGCACCTGGCGGGAGAGCGCGATCCAATTGATCATATCGGCGGAGCTTGTTTCTCTCCGCTTCTCATCAAGAAATTTGTCATACACCGAACGGGTGCCGGCCCCTTCGGGGCGGTAATCAAAAATAAACCATTCAAGAAACGTATTCATCCGCTGGATGAAATCGGGATCGTCCTCGTTGGTTTTTCCCGCTTTGGCGTAAAAGAGTTCCCGCGCCGCGTTGAGGCTCTCCGCAAAGCGGGGTTCCGAGGCGTATTCGATCAAGCGGTCCAAAAGGCCGCGAATCACCGCGCACCCCTCCGGCGCCGGTTTGCCGATGGTCTTTTTGAAAATAAATTCGAACATCAGGCCTTACTCCCGTGTTGGGCCATCATGGCGATGAACTGGTCGAAATGCCCGGTCGTATCGTGCGGACCGGGGGAGGCTTCGGGATGGTATTGCACGGAAAAGGCGGGATGCGTTTTATGCCGCACTCCTTCAACCGTGTTGTCGTTGAGGCTGTAGTGGGTTATTTCAAGCTCTGCGGGAAGCGTTTCCGCATCAACCGCGAAACCGTGATTTTGCGAGGTTATCCGCACCACCCGCCCGGCGGGAAGATCCATCACCGGATGATTGCAGCCGCGATGGCCGAATTTCAGCTTAAAGGTTTTCGCCCCCAGGGCAAGGCTCATGATCTGATGGCCCAGGCAGATACCGAAGATGGGGTACGTGCCCAACATGGCCTTCACCGCATCGATGGCGTAGGTGACCGCCTCCGGGTCGCCGGGACCGTTTGAAAGAAAAACGCCGTCCGGCTTAAAGGCCGCGATCTTCTCCGCCGGAGTATCGGCCGGAAAAACCGTGACGGCGCAGCCGCGCTCAACCAGGTGGCGCAAAATATTCCGCTTGATGCCAAAATCGTAGGCCGCCACCCTGAAACGTGGTTTGATGTTTTTGTTAAAACCATTGCCAAGCTCCCACAGGCCCTCGCTGAATTGATAGGAAGCCTTGCAGGTTACGCGTTTCGCCAGGTCGGCCCCTGCCATGCTTTCGTGCGCGCGCGCTTTGGCGGCAAAGCTTTCCGTATTGCCGTCATGCGTACTGATGATTCCGCGCATCGCTCCGCGGCTGCGGAGGTGGCGGGTAAGCGCGCGCGTATCGATATCGCGGATGCCGACGATATTCTGTTCTTTCAAATATTGATCCAGCGGCTTGGCCGACCGGAAGTTGCTCACGATGCGGCTGGGTTCTTTCACAATAAAGCCGGCCGCCTGGATCTTTCCCGACTCCTCGTCTTCCGGCGTAACGCCGTAGTTGCCGATAAGCGGATAGGTCATGGTGATAAGCTGGCCGTTATAGGAAGGATCGGTCAAGATCTCCTGATAGCCGCTCAAGCCGGTATTGAATACCACCTCGCCAAAGGCCTCGCCGGCCGCGCCAAAAGAGCGGCCCGTGAACGCTCTGCCATCTTCGAGAACAAGTACCGCCTTCATAAATTCGACGGATTATACACGATTCGCCCCCCGACGATAGTAAGGCAATTTTTCCCGGAAAGCTCCCATCCGGCGAAGGGGGTATTTTTCCCCGCACTCACAAATTCGGCGGGATCCACCGTCCATTTCTTTTCCGGATCGAAGATGCAGATATCGGCGACCGCCCCCTCTTTGAGCATCCCTCCCGGCAGGCCGAATATGCGGGCGGGGTTGGTGGAAAGCAGTTCCACCAGCCGCGGCAGGCCAAACACGCCATCCCGCACGAGTTGCATGGAAAGCCCCAGGGCGGTCTCCAGTCCGACGATGCCGTACGGAGCGTGGTCTATTTCCAATTCTTTTTCCCATTTGGCGTGCGGGGCGTGATCGGTGGCGATGCAATCAATGGTTCCGTCGCGCAGCCCCTCTTTTACCGCCGCCAGGTCGTCCTCGGTGCGCAAGGGCGGGTTCATCTTGTAATTGGCGTCGAAGCTTTCGAGGTTCTTCTCCGTAATGGTGAAATGGTGCGGCGCCGCCTCGCAGGTGACGGCGGTTCCCGCCGCTTTGGCGGCGCGGACGCTTTCCACCGCCCCGCGCGTGCTGATGTGGGCGATGTGGACGGGGCGTTTCAGATACGCGGCGATATCGATGTCGCGTCGGGCAATAACGTTCTCCGCGATAGCGGGCATTCCCTTGATGCCGAGGCGGGCGCTGGTCTCCCCCTCGTTCATGACGCCCCCCTTGACGAGATGCTCGTCCTCGCAGTGTTCCACGATGGTGAGGCCGAACATCGCGGCGTAATCCATCGCGTGCCTCAAAACGCGCGCGTCCATCACGCACCGCCCGTCGTCGGAAAGCGCCACCACGCCCGCCTTTTTCATTTCGCCTATCTCGGCCAGCTCTTCCCCTTTCAGCCCTTTGGTGATGGCGCCGATAGGGTAGACGCGCGCACCGTTGACGGCGGCGGCTTTTTCCAATATGAACCGGGTGACAGAGGCATTATCATTTACCGGCTTCGTGTTGGCCATACAGCAAACGGCGGTGAATCCACCCGCCGCCGCGGCCATACTGCCGGTGGCGATGGTCTCTTTGTACTCAAAGCCCGGCTCACGCAGGTGGACGTGCAGATCGATGAACCCGGGGGAGACCACCAATCCTTTCGCCTCGATGATCTTCGCGCCGGTTGCCGCCAGATCTTTCCCCATCGCGGCAACCGCCCCGTCTTTCACTAACACGTCCTGAACGCCATCAACGCCGCGCGACGGATCTATCACGCGCCCGTTTTTTATCAATATCGTTTCGCTCACGATTCGGCTCCTCCGCATAAAAGGTACAGCACCGCCATCCGCATCGCCACGCCATGCGTGACCTGTGAAAGGATAAGGCTGTAGGGGCCGTCCGCCACATCAGAGGCGATCTCCACCCCGCGGTTGATCGGGCCGGGGTGCATTATCAGTACATCGGGCCGCGCACTTTTCAGCACCTTTGCGGAAAGGCAAAAGTGTTCGCTGTACTCCCGCAGGCTGGGGAACAGCCCCTGCTGCATCCGCTCGGTCTGGATGCGGAGCATCATCACCACATCCTTGTCCGCCACCGCCTCGTGGATGTTGTGCGTCACCTTCACTCCCAGCGCGCCCACCCCGTGGGGAAGCAATGTGGGAGGAGCGCAGACGGTGACTTCGGCCCCGAACATTTTCAGCGCGTTGATGTTGCTGCGCGCCACGCGGCTGTGGAGGATGTCGCCGACGATGGCGACCTTGAGATCTTCCACCCCGCCCTTCTTTTCGTGTATGGTCATCAGATCAAGCAACGCCTGGGTCGGATGCGCGTTTGCCCCATCGCCGCCGTTGATGACGGAGCAACCGGCTATCCGCGCGGCGTAGGCCGGCGCGCCGGGGCTGGGATGCCGCACCACGATGGCGTCCGGCTTCATGGCGGCGATATTCAGCACCGTATCCTTGAATGTTTCCCCCTTGGTTACGCTGCTGGAACTGGTGGAAATGTTGATCACGTCCGCCGAAAGCCGTTTTCCGGCGATCTCGAACGAGGTGCGGGTGCGGGTGCTTGCCTCATAGAAGAGGCTTACAATGGTTTTTCCGCGCAGGGTGGGAACCTTTTTTATTTCCCGTTCTGAAACATCCTTGAATTTGTAGGCGGTGTTGAGCAGCCCCATGATCTCGTCGGCGGTAAGATCGGATATTTTCAGAAGATGCCGTCCCCTGAATTTTTTTTCCACCGTATCCATCAGCCCCCCTCCACCACCGACGCGTGATCTTCGCCGTCGGTTTCGGAAAGTTTCACGCGGACGCGTTCGCCGCGCGCGGTGGGGATGTTTTTGCCGATGTAGTCGGGACGTATCGGCAGCTCGCGGTGGCCCCGGTCCAGCAGGACAGCCAGTTGTATGCGCCCCGGGCGGCCGATATCCATCACCGCATCGATGGCGGCGCGGATGGAGCGGCCGGTGAAAAGGACGTCATCCACCAGGATGAGCGTTTTGCCGTTAATGTCGTGGTTGATGTCGGTGCGGCCTGCGTTAAGATCGGGCCCCTTGCTCTGAATATCGTCCCGGTAGAAAGTGATATCCAGGCTTCCGTGAGGAACGTCGACGCCGGTGATGGTTTTTATCTTGTCGGCGAGGCGGCGGGCCAACGGCACGCCGCGCGTAATAATGCCAACGAGGATGATCTGCGAACAGTCGGGATTTTTTTCGGTGATCTCATGGGCCATCCGGGCCAGTGTGCGCCCTATCTCCTGAGCGGAAAGAACTGTCTTGGCGGCGGTCATCGCCGCGCTCCGGCGGCAACTGCGGTAAACATCGTCTGCTCCTTTTGTGGGCCTCTCGGAACCCGTTTAAAAAGGTTTTAAATCGTCTGAAAAATGATTTTAACAGCTTCGCCGAATGCGGGCAACGAAAGAAACAGAGAATTTTTATTTACGTTTTCAACCTACTGAAAAATTGGCAACGGCAGGCAATCTTCATGGTCATTCTCGAGGATCGGATCGGTAGCGGCGGCACTCCTGCCAACGGTCCGGGTAGCGGCGGCACTCCTGCCAACGGTCCGGGTAGCGGCGGCACTCCTGCCGACCGTCTAGGTAGCGGCGGCAGGAGTGCCGCCGCTACCGGTGCCGAAATATCAAGGAGACAGGATCGCCTCTACCAAGGGCGGGTGATGAAAATATCGCCTTCAATAAGCCACGGATAATCCTGGGGATTCTCGGTCAAACCGGCCTTCACGGCGTTCCCCCGAATGTATTCATATTTCTCCCGCCATTCTTCGTCATCACGCACAATACGATCGAAAGATTCCTTCTGCCATACCGGCCCGATAGAACTCAACTGACAATTGATCTTTCGCGCACTGACCCCTTTCAGCGTTTTCATTATTTTAGCCAGCGCAATGTATTTGCCTGAAACGGTTTCCAGCGGGCGGATGAGAAGATGCACGTGGTCTGGCATGACAACCGCCGTTGCAAGATCATAGTGCAGTTTATGTGAGCGAATGATAGTCCCCCTCGTAAGATCACGCGCACATTCCGGCAAATGGCCTCGAACCGAACGAAAGGTGACAAAATACCAACTGCCGCCCATCTGCCAGTGTGGAAGATTACGGGTTTTATAGACGGTAAGATGTTTTGGCCGTATTTCGTGATCGTCCATGCTGGCATTATAGAAATTTTCATCTGACGGCGGCAACAAACATGCGTAGCGGCTTCCCTGCCGACGGTCTGGGTAGCGCCGGCACTCCTGCCGCCGAAACTTTAAGGCGACAAGAGTGTCGCCTCTACCGGTGCCGAAATATCAAGGCGACAAGAGTGTCGCCTCTACCGGTGCCGGAATTTTGAGGCGGCAGGAGTGCCGCCTCTACCAAAAAAAAGGGCGTCCCGTTGCCGGAACGCCCTTCAAGAGGCTTAGAAAAAACCGTTACTGAACCACACCTCCAACCACCGAAGGCGCGCCCGAAGCGATCGGATCGCTCGGGTTCGTGGCGGCGGTCGGTATGGAACCGATGTCAGGAGCCACATAATCGGTGGAAGGCGGCAGAGAATAGGCCGTCAGTGTCGCCGTGCAGGAGGAAAGCGGCGTCATTCGCTCTTCCTTTTCCAGCGCCTTGATGTAGACCGTTTGGGTGGTTCCCGTCGAGTCGACATAGGTGGCGGCGGATTCATCCGGAATAGTGAAGGCCGGCACCCAGCGGCTGTTCATATCGCAGCTCTTGTCAGACCCGGTATCCATATCCACGCAGTGGCCCGGTATGCCCCAGAGGTCGCCAAAGCCGCCATACTGAAGAGCCATCCGGGAACCATACCACTGATCGGTCGTGGCGGGTCCACCCGTCAGGACGGTGTTGTCGATAGCGACGCCGTTGCTGATGCCGGCAGCACCGTGAATGTAATCAAGGATGAGCGGCTCGTCAAACGTGACGGCCTTCCCGTTCGAGTCCGTCAACAGCTTGAGAGTGTTCCAGTCGGAACCGGTTTCCCAAGTGTAATACACATTGAGTGTATCCCACAGCCGCCACGTGCAAGTGCCGTATTTGGTGGTGGTGCCAGCGGTGAATATCCAGTTATTGGTATTGCTGGGATCGGGGCCCCACGAACCGTTGCCCGGATCGAACGGCCAGTCGCACTGAATGGCTTCAGCAAAGGGGCGGTTAGTGTGCTGTGTACCGTTCCAGTCCGTCCATGTGAAATTTCCGGTGGTAAGCGGATCGAAGAGAAGACCCGAGTTGGCCCACTGGTTCGCGGTGGACAAAAGGGCGGTCGACCGCCCGGCACCCAAATTGGCGCCGGTATCAGTAAGGACGTAGGTGGCCGCGTCAAAGGTGTACTTATAGAAGCCGCCATTAGAGCCGGCGCTGGTCACATATGCCATCGTAGTACCGTTCCAGCCATGGCAGGTCACACCGGCGGTTTCACCGGCGGCGGCAGTGGGATTCCAGTTAGAAGCTTGGCTGGCAGGACCCGTGCACCACGGCTTCGACCAGTCGGTCTGACCCGGAGTGGAACAGACGCCCGTTCCGTCAGTCGCCTTGTTCGGGCAGTGCTGCCAGTTTGCGGGTGAAAGCTGCTGGTTGATGTTGCTCAGGTTGGGCCACTGCGACCAGCCGGAGTCGGCATATTCCACCGTGGTCGGCTTCGTGGTGACCGTTGAATCGTTGAATTTGGCGATGTTGTCGCCGCTGGGGCAGTTCTCGGTGCAGGCCAGCGCCGTGGCCGGGGCATTCGTGGCGTCGTTCATGAACACCACCTGCTCTTTGTTGAAAGTCACCTTGTTCGCCGCGGTGATATAGGGGGTGATCGCTTGGGTGCCGGTATTCAGCGAACCCTTTATGTTGCCGGTGGCCGAGCAGTTTGAATAGTAGCCGGCAGCGGTAGTAACGCCGGCCGTCCAGACATTCACATCCGTCTTCGTGCAGAGGTTCAGTTCAACGCGACCGGAACCGTTGAGCGATTGCGACCAGAAGTTGAAACTGCGGTCCCACTGGTTGACCGTCACCGGGGTATCCAACACCGGCGTGCTGGTGAGCGTAAGATCGGTCCACATCCATGTGGTCTGGTCAAGCTTCTTCTTCAGCACAATACCAGTACCGTTCCAAGACACTTCGTACTGGTTAAACGTATACGTGTTGGTAGCGGGATCCGTTGTGCCAATGCCGACTTGAAGCGGGATGTTCTTGATGTCGCTCAAAGTGAGCGACACCTTGGTGTGCTTGGTCAGCTTGCCGCCGGTGGACCTGTAGGTGTATGGGGTCTTCGCCTTGGTCTGATAGTCGTACTTGTTGATGGTCGAGCCGTCCGGAACGGTGGTTCCGTCATTCAGCCAAAGACCCCAGTTGCCCATCCATCCTTCGTGGTCCGTGCCGCCGGTACCGTTGGTGCCATCATTATAGATAACCGGGAAGCCGGTATTCAGGGATATGCGGCTACCTGCAGCATGGGTGGAATCCGCCACAGCCCGATAAGCTGCGTAGCGCCACGCGGTGGACACCTTTTGTGCCGTATCAAGGCAGATGGGAGAGGTGCCGCTCTTGAGGTTACCGGTAGAGGGGTCAATTTCCTCACGCTGGAAGGACGTGCCGTCATGGGCGAAACGCATCTCCTTATACGGAACCGTCACCGTGGTGGCGCCGCTGGTCATTGCGGTTTGTATGGCGGTCATGAAAGCGCTCTCGTCGGGGAAGCTCACTTCGCCGCCGCCGCCAGTAGCGGTCTTGCTGAGAGTTGATCTTTCCGCAAACGTGGCGGATATGGTAGATCCCGACCCGGCAGTTCCACCGCCGGCAGTTCCACCGCCGGTCATCATGGAGGGATCGATCGTAATGTCATTTCCATTATAGAACTGCAACACCACTTCGCCGGAATCCAACTTGACGGTGCGCATATAGCCCGACATAAGTGTTTTGGTGGTATCAACAACAGTGGTACTGCCGGTCTGGTAGGGATGGGCCAGGAAACTCATATAGAAAAAGCCGTAAGGGTTGGCGGTGGAAGGCTTGTCCTGAACGATGACCTTGGCGTAGATGCGGCCGGGAACGCCGTTTGAACCGGGGCCGCCGCCAACATTGCCGTCGATCCACGCCGAAATAACCTGCGGCGGATTGGGAATGGCGGTGGTGGCATCGGCCCGCTTGCTCATCATCACCCAATTTTGGTAGCTGGGGGCGTTGGCATTGCTGGCCGTGTTGGTATCCTGGCTGCTCTGACCTGCCGACTGCGCGTTGTCGCGGTTGGTGGAGCATTTGTTTTGATCGATGAGAGCGAGATATGCGCCCTGATTCGTCATAGCTTCCCACTCGGTCTGGCCGATCATGCAAAGAATCTCGTTGCTCTTCGCAAAGGCCTCTTCAGAGCGTTCATGTACATACACAAATTGGGGATCGACAAACCAATCGGCCGTCGGTGCCCACGAAGTGGGAATAAGGCGCGCCCAGAGAGAGCTTGAAGAAGTTGAGATGCCTTTCGGGGCTTTGGTCGGCTTGACGGAACTGGAACCCACCACCGAAATTTTGTCCGCCATTGCAAGAGTAGTGGTGGTGGCGGTGCCGGCAGTGCCGGTGCCGGCAACGGCGGTTGCGCTGGTATTCACAGCGGTGGCTGTGACCGCGCTGCTGCCTGCCGTGGTTGTAACCGTTGTGGTTGTTGTGGTGCTGGTAGTGCCTCCGCCTCCGCCGCCTCCTGTGGTACTGCTACCGCCGCCGCCACCACCGCCACAGGCAACAAGGCCGAAGCCCAGCACCGCGGCGATAGCTAATTTTTTGAATGTTTCCCCATAAGACATGTCATTTCCCTCCAAAGCTTAGAATAATAGCGATTATTGGTTTTTTGATCATTGTAACGAAACGCTAACGAATCGCCCTCCATAGACTATGAAGCATTAATAAATGCCCACGATAGCTTGGCTACCCCTCCAAACTTAATGCGCCTCACTCTCTGGTTATGTTCCATTCTACACCAATTACAGAAAAAATACTCTTTTGGAAGTACAAAAAATGCTTCGGCTTAACTGCTTGTTTTATAGCTGGTAAAGAAGAATAAACAGAGCCGCAAAAAAGATCGAGAGGTAAAGCTCGGCAAAACCGAGCGGACGGAGGGTGGCGGGAGGCTTCAGGTAAAAATAAAGAGTGGTGAAAAAGCCGGGGATGAATGCCACGGCCGGCAATAACGACGCCCCCAGATTTTTCGCCAATACCAGCGCCACAAACGGCGATAAGAACGCCAACCCAAGGTTTTGCATGAAGACCGTCTTGAGCGTGAGCGCGTGCTTTGGCGACTGCTGGGCCAGGGCCGGCAGAAACCCGCCCAGCCGGACAGTGCGGCGCGCGGCGACCGAACGCTCCAACATAAAAAGAAGCGTCAACGCCCACGGCGCGATATGCGCCCGGTCAAATGCGCCCGACACGGCGAACGCGCCGAGGAACGAAAGCGCAACCGAAAGGAATATAAGACCGCCGAATTCAAACGCGGCGCTGCGCCCAACCCCTTCCGCCGCCGCCCCCAAGGCCATTGCGAAAGCCAAAGCCAGACCGCCATAAAATAAAAGCGTCCAGGGATCGCCGGCAACGATAATAAAAGTGAACGCCAGCGCCGCCACCGCATAAGCCATAAACCAGAAAACAATATTGCCGTCTTGCGCAACCCCCTTGCGCCATCCCTTGTATATGATGCGGGCGGGAGTGTACGCCATGAAGCCCAGAAAGATCGATAACACCAAGGGGACCATGACGGTATGATCCCCCTTGGCACAGCCGGCGCCGACAAGGAGCGGCAGAAAGACCCATGCCCACAGGCCGTGCTCTTTTGGGAATACCGGTTTGCGAATCTCTATCATGGCCTTCTTATATACCCATTGCGCGGGACAAATGCAAAAAAAGGGATGTGATTTAAGTCATCGCGATAGCGGGAAGGGTCGCGCCTGTATCACCGGAGCAACGGGAGGGCGGCGGCGCCGATAACGCCCACTTCCGAGGCTAACGGTGATACCTTCAGAACGACGTCCTTTCCCGCCGTGCCGAACGATCGTTCCCGCACCCGCCGCAGGGCGGGAACAAAATAATCGTCTGGCGCGTTGGAAAGCGAGCCGGTAAAGAAGACCGCTTGCGGCCCAAAAAGGTTGACAAGATTTACGAGGCCGTATCCCAGATAATCGCCCGCGGCCCGCAGCACCGCGCGGGCCGCGGCATCGCCATCGCGCGCGAGGCCGCACACCTCTTTGGCGCTCTTTTCGATGCCGGTTTTCTCCCTGAACGAACGGGCGATCGCCGTGCCGGATGCCAACGCCTCCAGGCATCCTTTGTTGCCGCAACCGCAGAGCGGCCCCTCGGGAAGAATCACCATGTGCCCCGCCTCGCCGCCGGAGCCGGTGTGGCCGCACACCAACTTTCCGTTCGCGAAAATGCCGGCCCCGATGCCGGTGCCAAGCGTGATGACAATAAAATCATCCATCCCCTTCGCCATGCCGAACACCCGCTCCCCAAAAGCGGCGGCGTTGGCGTCGTTTTCCAAAGATACCGGAATGCCGAATTCCTTTTCCAGCTCCATGCCCAGTGCGTATTCCGTTTTGAACGGCAAGTTGGGGCTGAACACAACGCTTTTGCCCGCATGCCCCACCTGCCCCGCAACAGCAACGCCGATGCCGGACGGCGCGGGATGGCCCGGCGTTTCCAAAAAACGAAGCGCCGCCGTTTTCAGCGCCGACACGATTTCACCCCGCGTGGAAGGGGTTTCGATGTGCATACGCTGAATAACGTTGTCCGGCGAATACATATCGATGAACGAAATGCCGGTTCCCCCCAGATCGATCCCAATCGTGCGGCTGTTCCCGGATACCATAGCGGTCATTCTACCTTAGCGGACTTGCGGGGCGGAAATATGGTTTATGTACGCGCCAATCCCTGTTAAGATTTTCATCTAAAACAGATTGGGGGCAGGACGAAACATGGCTGTCGCGCTCATCACCGGTTCCGCCGGTCTCATCGGCTCGGAAGCGGTCCGGTTCTTCGCCCGGCAGGGATTCACCCCCGTCGGCATCGATAACGACATGCGGAAATACTTCTTTGGCGAGGACGGATCCACCCGCTGGAACCTGCAACGGCTGAGGGAGCAGGTGCCGAACTACATTCATGTGGAGGCCGACATCCGCGACCAACAGGCGGTGGAGAGGGTATTTGCCGAATACGGCGCCGACATCGCCATCGTCATTCACGCCGCCGCCCAGCCCTCGCACGACTGGGCCGCGCGCGAACCGCTTACCGATTTTTCCATCAACGCGACTGGCACGCTCATCATGCTGGAAGCGGCGCGCCGCCATGCCCCAAAGACATCCTTCATCTTCACCTCCACCAACAAGGTATATGGCGATACGCCGAATGCGCTGCCGCTGGTGGAGCGCGAGACCCGCTGGGAAGTGGACCCGGCGCACCCGTTCGCCGCCCACGGCATCGACGAAAGCATGAGCATCGACAGCTCAAAACACAGCGTGTTCGGCGTTTCCAAGGTTGCCGCCGACGTGATGGTGCAGGAGTACGGCCGCTACTTCGGCATGAACACCGCCTGTTTCCGCGGCGGATGCCTGACCGGTCCCGGCCATTCGGGCGCGGAACTGCACGGCTTCTTGGCCTACCTCATCAAATGCTGCGTTACCGGCCGCCGATACAACATCTTCGGCTACAAGGGAAAGCAGGTGCGCGACAACATCTACAGCCACGACCTGGTTAACATGTTTTGGCATTACCACCAAAACCCGCGCCCCGGCGAGGTGTACAACGCGGGGGGCGGACGGCATTCGAACTGCTCGTTGCTCGAGGCGGTCGCCATCGCGGAAGAGATCAGCGGCAACAGGATGAAGCTCAACTATGTGGATGAAAACCGCAGCGGCGACCACATCTGGTGGATAAGCGACGTACGGAAGTTCCGCGCGCATTATCCGAAATGGGAGTACACCCGCAGCATCCGCGAGATCATGGCGGAGATCCATCAGGGCCTGCGCGACCGGCCCGCCTAGGCCCCCTCTCGTTCCGCCAATAACCGGAAAAAGGAGCTTTCTGCTAGAAACTCTCCTTCTGAAGGTTATAATAAGAACGATGAAGAAACTCTTTGCCCCGCAATCTGATACATCCGGCTTAAAGGTTTGAAGCCGAACCCAACACCGGCTTGCAACGGAACCTTGCGGATAACTATATGAAAATCTTGTCAAAGAACGAGCTAAAGACTTTTCTTTACTCTTTCAGGCCGTTGCGGAAGGTGGGCTATTGGCTGGGGATGTTCCGCAACCCCCTGTTCAAGATGGTGGAAATCGAAACCATCTCGGCGTGCAACCGGAACTGCGTTTACTGTCCGGTTTCCGTCAATCCAAGACCGGCAAAAATGATGGACGAGGCGCTTTATAAAAAGATCATCGGCGATCTTGGCGACATCAGATTCACCGGGACGCTATTTTTCTGTTTTTACAGCGAGCCGCTTTTGGATAAGCGGCTGTTCGGCTTTTTGAAGCAGGCGCGGACGCAGCTTCCCGGCGCCACGCTGGAGGTGTATACCAACGGCGACCTTCTGGATTTTGAAAAATTCAAGCGGCTGGTGGAAAGCGGCGCCGACTGTATCAAGGTATCCCGGCATGACCGCATCCCCGCCGAACCGTTCACCCGGATGGTCGAGGCGGTGAAAGGCTCGCAATACGCCAAAAACATCGTGATCTTCGAGCGTGACGAGGAACAGGAGCTTTCCAACCGGGGGGGCGCGGTCTACGTGAAACACCCCGGCAAGCTCAATTACTGCAACTTCAAACGGCTCACCATCGATGTGGAAGGGAACGTGATCCTCTGTTGCATGGATTACTATTCCCAACATCGGTTCGGCAACGCATCCACCGAGCGCCTCATCGATATCTGGAATAAAAAGGACTACCTCGACATCCGCCGCCGCTACTGGAGCGGACTGTGGCCGTATGAGATCTGCCGCATATGCAGCGGCGACGCCCCATCCCCCGCCTCGCCCGCCGAGGTTGTGGGGCCTGGCCGCGAAGGTGGAAGGTAGGTAACGGCCATGTCGCTGAAACATTCGATGCTTGCCGCGTGGCTGCGGTACGCAAAAGCGCTGCTGGGGCCGGTACGCCCGCCCAAAACGGTGGAGGTGGAAACCACCTCGTACTGCAACCGCAAATGCGTCTACTGCCCCAATTACACGGTGGGGCGCCCCGAAGTGCCGATGGATGAACAACTGTTTTACAGGATCATCGATTCCCTCTCCCGATGGGGATTTGAGGGCCGCTTCTCGCCGCATTTCTACGGCGAGCCGCTGGCCGATGAACGGCTGCCTGCGTTCATGGCCTACGCACGGAAAAAACTGCCAAAGGCCAACATCATTGTCTACACCAACGGCGATTTCCTATCGGCGGAAAAATACCTCGCATTGATGGAGGCGGGGGTCGATTCGTTCCGCATATCGCTTCATTCCCCATCCATGCCAAAGCTCCTGGCCGATACCTTGGCATACATCAAGGCGGAAAGGCCGGAATTGTATAAAGTCGAAATCGTCGATTTCCACAGCATGTACTACCGCAAAGAGGGGGATATGCTCAACAATCGGGGGGGGCTGGTGGACATCAAGCACACACGCCACCCCTACTGTTTCCTGGTAAACCACCTCACCATCGACTACCGGGGGAACGCCGTCCTGTGTTGCAACGATTTCACATCCTCGGTCACATTCGGCAATGCCGGTGAAAAAGAGTTGCGCGACATCTGGTACGCCCCGGCCTACGTCAAAGCCCGCCGCCTGATAAGCAGCGGCATCTGGCCATTTGATATCTGCAAAACCTGCAACCTGTAGGCCGGAAAACGCCGGAAGCGCCGGCTGCGGGAAACCCTCAGCCCAGAAACTTCGTGCGTAAAAAGCTGAACGCCAGCTTGAGGCGGTAGTAGGGTCGGCGCGGATACCACCGGGAACCGGCCACATCGCCGTAATCGGTGATGGCCTTCGTGCGGATCAGATCCTTCAGGTGTTTGTAAATCCCCTTGTCGTATACGGGGTTTTTCTTCCACCGGGGGTTGCCCATGTCATCCATATCGAACGATTCGCGGCGGTCGTCGGTGACGATGTTGTATAGGGCGTACCCGGCAAGGCTGTTTTCTTTGAACGACGCCGGTTTGTGCGCTTTCATGAATACGCCGATGTCGGCCGTATCCTTCTCCAGCATCTCGATTTCAAAATCGGAAAAAATCGCCTTCATATCATCGATCTCATAGCGCCAAAAATCGTACGGCGCGGCGTGGAAGTGGAACCCCTTCGAGCGGGTGGTGACGATTAACACGCCGCCGGGACGGCAGATATTTTTTAGGTTGGAAACGGCCCGCCGCCAATCGAGCACATGCTCTATCATCTCGGTCGATATCACGATGTCGAAACGCTGCGGGCCGAATTTTTCAACCAGCTCATCGGCGCCGCACACCACGTCGACCCCCTTGCCCGGCACGATGTCCACCCCCAAGTATGAAGCCGGCTTTTTGGCCTCCACCCCGGCGCGCAGGCTGCCGTTGACGTCGCACGCCCCCACTTCGATGACGTCCTTGCCGAAGACATCGGCCGGCGTCAGGCTTTTGTTCCCGAACGCGATCCCGCTAACGTTGCACACGCGCTACCGCCCCCGGCATGCCGGAAACGCCGCATGCCGCCGCGCCCCACAATGTAAGGAAGGGATGAGGGTCATTTGACTTTTCTGTTGGGCGCAAGGCTGGTGGGCGCCTCTTTGTAGCCGATTGGGCGCAGCCACAGCCGTTCCAGCCGTTCCCCCAGCGTTTTTTTCAGATAGAAGTTGGTGGTCGGCTGACCGGTTTCGACGGCGTAGGGCATCTCCCGCGGCCGTTTTTCTATGACCAGCAGGCCGTCATAGTAATGCAGCGAATCGACCGTTTTGGTGAATGCCGAAACATTCAGGCGGCGCGGCTGCTCGGAATGCCAGGCGTTCAGATAGTCGATGAAATTCTTGCTGTACTCGATGAACGAACCCTTCTTCTTGTAACCGCCGCCATACCGGTGCCAGTACGAGGTGTTCAAATCCTCGCACGAATACACGCCGTTGGCCGTGATGTGCGGAAAAAGGACTTCAAACGTGTTCACCTGCTGTTTCATCCGGTGGCCGCCGTCGTCGATAAGGATGTCGATCGCGGGAGCGGTTTTCAAAATCGATTCGAGAAACTTTTTGTCCCCCTGGTCGCCGATCAAGATGGTGATCTGCTCTTCTTCCAGCTTTTTGCATTCGGGATTGATGTCCACCCCGATGATGCGGGCCTTGGGACCGAGATAACGTTTCCATATCTGCAGCGAGCCGCCGTGCGACACGCCGAACTCCACCAGCGTTACCGCCGTCCCCCGGAATTTCGCCAGATGCCGGTCGTAAATCCCGGCATAGTGGCTCCATTTGCAGGTCTGGTGGCCGGTGTTTTCAAGGATATATTTCTCAAGGTCGTTCATTCGTTCTCCAAGTTTGGCTTGGCACGCATGTTAGCACAATGGTTCTCGGCCCCACAAATAAACGGCAATTCCGCAAACCGCGCCCTTTACCCCGCCGCGCGGCATTATGATAAAGTACGTCGATGAAACTTTCCGCCTGCGTCATCACGCTCAACGAAGCCGCCAATATCGAACGTTGCCTGAAAAGCCTTTCGTTCGCCGACGAGATCGTGGTTGTGGACAGCGGTAGCGCCGATGATACGGTGGCGCTGGCCAAAAAATTCACCCCGCTGGTCTACCACCACGCGTGGGAAGGGTTTTCGGCGCAGCGTAATTACGCCGTCGACCGCTGCACCCACGACTGGGTTTTCGTGCTGGACGCCGATGAGGTGGTTACCCCCGAATGCGCCGCCGAGATTGCGCGGATCATGCGGGAAGGCACCGGTAAAACGTGGTTCACCATACGCCGGCGCGAATACCACGGCAAACGGCTGCTGCGGTATGGCGCGTGCAATCCCAGCTACCAGATACGCCTGTTTCGCCGCTCGTGCGGACGGTTCGAGGGGGTGGTGCACGAATATCCGCGCGTCACCGGCGAAATGGGCACCATAGAAACCCCTATAGACCATTTTGGCGTCGGCGATACGGCCGATCTCTTCCGCAAGTTCCGCCGCTACGCCCATCTTTCGGCCCGCGAGAAGTTCGGCGCGGGCGAGCGGCATCCGCTGTTTTATGCCCCGTTCTCCGGTTTCGCCATGTTCCTGAAAGCCTACTTCACCCGCCTGGGAATGCTGGACGGCGTGGCCGGTTTTTTCCGCGCCATGGGCGAAGGGTACTATTTTTACGAGCGTCAGGCCGAGCTGTACCGCCTCTGGAAATCGAAACCCTAAAAAATATCCCTTTTAATAACCGGCCACGATTTAACGGCTCCCTCGACCGCGCACCCAAAAAAAATGTGCGGCTCTCCCCTCTCGCTTACCCCCGGCAATCCGATAAGATACAACAATGAAACTGGATATAGCGGTACTGGGCGCCGGCCCGGCGGGACTGGGGGCCGGATACCGGCTGGCACGGCAATCGCGGGCCCACTGGATGATATTTGAATCCACCGGGCGGATCGGCGGCCTTTCGTCCAGCCGTGTCGACGCCAAGGGGTTTACTTGGGATATCGGCGGACACGTCATCTTCAGCGGCTACCCGCTTTTCAACAAAGTGGTGGAACGCGCCCTGGGAGCGGACGCGCTGACCCACACCCGCGAAAGCTACATCCGCACCGCCGGACGTTTTATCCCCTTCCCCCTGCAAAACAACATCCACAGCCTTCCGCCCCGCGCCATGCGCGAATGCCTGGAAGGGCTGATCGCCGTTGAACAACGCGGCGATACCGCAATACCCGCGCACTTCGGAGATTGGATACCGTGGCGGCTGGGTGATGGCATCTCCCGGCATTTTATGACGCCGTACAATAGTAAGCTCTGGGCCAGCCCATTGGAAGAGATGGGTTATTACTGGATAGAGAACCGCATTTCGGTTCCCGCCTCTTCCGAAATAATAAATGCGGCAAAGAAGAAAGCGGTTAACCATTCATGGGGGCCTAACGCCACCTTCCACTTCCCCCGCCGGGGCGGCACCGGCGGCCTGTTCATTCAAATCGCGGCCGGCTTTGCACCGCACATCTCCTTACGCCACGAAGCGGTGCGAGTGGACGTAAAAAGAAAGACCATAACTTTCCACAATGGCAGTAAGGTTTCATATGGCTCGCTCATTACCACGGCGCCGCTGGACCACTTCGTAAAAAAAATGCTCAATGCACCGGAGCCGGACATCCTTCGTGCAGCTGCCGGATTAAAACACAACAGCGGCCTTGTGGTCGGCATCGGCATCAACCGGTTCATAAAAAACAGCCGTTGCTGGGTTTACTTTCCTGATACAGCGGTTCCCTTCTACCGCGTCACCTATTTTTCCAACTACTCTCCGTTCAACGTGCCGCGTCCCGGCGCGCAGACCTCGTTCATGTGTGAAATATCGACAGGCATCACGCAAAAACGCAATGCATCCACCATTGTGAAAGAAACGGTGGACGGGCTGGTGAAAAGCGGTCTTATCCGCCCGAATGACCGCCGCCGCATCGCGAGCGCGTGGATGTTGAAAGTACCGTACCTCTACCCCATTCCCTCCCTAAGGAGAGATGCGGCCCTCGGCCCCATCGAACAATTCCTCCGCCAACACAACATCAGCTCGGTGGGAAGGTTCGGCGGCTGGCGGTACGAAACGGGAAACATGGATCACAGTTTTATTGCCGGCCACGATGCCGCGGCCGCACTTTTATAGCCCAGCCTTATCCGCCTGGTAACCCGGGATACCACCTCTTTAAGATTCCATAAGATCTTCCGATAAGGATATAAGGATTTACGTTGTAATAACGACTTTGAATGCAATGTGGCGCCGGAGGTTTGGAAACCCCTGAATGGTAATTGTAAAGGGAAGCGACAATGCGGTTCTTATTCTTAACATCCCCCACAGCTCTGGCAATTTCTGAAATATTCGGGCGTATGCGGAAACAGCATGCCGCAGTGAAGGTTCTCACTTTCGCCGCCCAACCCGGCGTGGAAGGCGTTGGGCTGTTGGAAGCCACTTCGAAGTTCGATGCGGAAGATTTTGCCCGCATATTCGGCCGGAAGTCGGGCGCCACAATCCGGGTTCTGCCGCTATAACCCCACGGGTGAGCGCTGGGGTACAATAGGCGGCGATGAAAAAAACGGGTATTTCCTTCTGCATCGTCACCGGCGGACACCGGCCCGACATGATGGATGCGTTGATCCAGAGCATCCAAGCGCAGCATATTCCCGCTTACGAGATACTGGTATGCGGCAAGTATAAAAATGATCCGCGGGTAAACTATATCGAAACAAAAGAATGGGCAGAAGCCGCCGCCGTGTGCAAAATGCGCAACTTCAACGCCGCGCGCGCCAGGTACGATACCGTTATCATTCTCGACGATGACGTTACTTTCGCCCCCGACTGGTGGAAAAACATGAAACACCACACCAATTTCGATTTGGCGGGATGCCGCGGCCTGGACCCATTGGGAAACCGCTGGTGGGACTACCAGAAGATCGAGCGGGGGAATCCTCTCGCTTCCCCAGAGCTGCTTGATTACGAATCCGAAGATCCCGGCAGTTACATCAGCGGCTACTTTATGATGATGCGATGGGACGTTTGGAATGCCGTGAAGTTCGACGAAACACGGCGCAACTATCAGCATGACGATATAGATTTTTGCCACCGCGTCAAGGACGCGGGATTCGCCCTGAAGGTTTTTCCCGATGCGGTGGTCACGCACCACGTCGACCCCCGGGGACGCGCCGAAACTGAGCGCGCAAGGGCAGAATTCATCGAGAAAAATTCCACTGCCACCACAGCCGAGGACGAAGCGCGCAAGCTTCTTTTGATAAAAAACTTCGCGGCGGCGGCCGGGAAATACCGTCAACTCGCCGATCTGCATTCGCGATTTGATGATTACTACAACCTCGGCTATTGCGAGGAACAACTTGGCAACCCAAATACCGCTTTGGAGTGGTATCGCAAAGCGGCGGCCGCCAACACGCCCGCCTCATCCCGCCTTGCTGCAACATGGTTCCACATCGGTTCCATTCTGCGCGGCATGGGGCTGGATAGGGAAGCGGGAGACGCCTTGCGCAAGACACTTGAGCTTCAACCAGATCACAAAAAAGCCGCTATACTGGCTCATTCCCTCATGGCGGAAAAAAGCGGATCATGAAGATCGTATTGGCAAACTCGGTGGGCATGGGAGAAAATGGTGAACGCTACGTCCACTTCCCTTCCCGCTGGACCGCTGTGGAAAGCCCTTCATGGTACGACCACAGCAAAGGATGGATGACCTTTTACCCTTTCATGCTCGCCTACTGCTCTGCGCTGCTGAAGCGCGATACCTCCCACGCGGTAAAACTGCTGGATGGCAACCTCAACAACTGGAATCACAAAACGTACCTTGAAAAGATCATCGCCGAAAAACCCGACTGGCTGGTAATGGAGACCAGCACCCTTGCCTTCGCCATGGACATGAAGCTTGCAGCCGCGGTTAAAACCGCCACGGGTTGTACAGTGATCATGTCCGGCCAACACCCTTCCGCCTTTCCGCTCGAAACACTCAAAGCCGGCGCCGACCATGTCTGCATCGGGGAATACGAAATGACGGTGGCTGAATTGGCCAATGGTGCGCATCCGGGCAAGGTTTTGGGGCTTTACCCCAATCCGCGCCGCCCGCTCACCGATCCCAACCTGCTTCCGTGGCCGGAAGATGATGATGTACGCCGCATCGATTACAAGGAACCGGTGGTCAACGAATACCGCGAGATGGAAATGTTCGCCAGCCGGGGCTGCCCGCTGGCCTGCAATTTCTGCGTGGTGGCCAATGTGTATTACAACGGTGCGGGGAGCTGGCGCCCCCGCGATGTGAACGATGTCACCGACGAGATCGCCGCGATGAAGGAAAAGTACCCGGAGATGGAGGGGGTATTTTTTGACGACGAAGCGCACAACGGCCGGAAGGAATTTGTCATCGCCCTCTGCAAAGCGATCATTGCCAAGGGGCTTCATATCCTCAAATACAACGCCATGTGCGGCTATTGGAATCTGGACCGTGAACTGCTGGAATGGATGAAAAAGGCGGGCTACTACAAACTCCGCGTTGGCATCGAGACCGCCGATAAGGATGTGGCCCGTGCCATGCACAAAAGCCAATCCATAAAAAAACTGTATGCGGCGCTGGAAGCGGCTCGGGATGTCGGCATCCGTATTTATGGCACTTTCACTTATGGCGCGTTGGGGAGCAGCCCGGAGCGGGACCGATCCACAACCTCCCTGATAAAAGACCTGCTTGAGAAAAAGCTACTGTACGACATGCAAATTTCGATATGCACGCCGCAACCCGGCACCCCCTTTTACAACTCCTGCGCCGGCGATGGAGCTATCACCACCTTCGACTGGCAGCAGTACGATGGCGGCCGCAATGTGATACAGAGTTTCCGGCATTACTCCGCCGGGCAGATAAAAGAAGAGGTCGCCCGTGCGCGGCGCGTGGCGGCAAACGCGGGGGGACCCCGTTTCAAGGATGCCGATTTTCCCCGCGTTTTGACCGGCATACCTGCCGGAATAAAAAAATTGCTGTTGATCTGCAGCGGCCCGCGCTGGCAAACGCGCGCCCTGCTGAATGAATTGAAAAAGCGCGCTGGCCTTGAAGTTCACTTGCTGGTGCGGCCCGATCCAGATGATGATTTTAGCGGATATCCCCTCTGGCCCTTCAATGAAGGAACGCTGGCGCCTGAACGGCTGGCCCCTGAAGCGCAGGATGGAATGCGGCGTGAAAGCTACCCGCTGGCCATAGTTCAGATAAACCACAATTGCGAAGATGTTGCCGACTATGCCGATATTTTCCGTATAGCCGAAACCGTAGCGGCCCGCTGGATCGCCGTGGATATCAAGGGGACGGTTCGCGACGGTGCGGTTCCCGTACGGACAGGCCGATGAGGCCGATCTGCTTTAGAAGCTACCGCCCGGGTTTTTCCGGCTACGGCTATGGCACCAATGAATTTCTGAATGCGTTTAAGCGGCGTGGCTGGCGATGCAGTTTCCAGCCCGATGCGCTGGAAAAATATACCCCCTGCAAAGAAGAGATCGTCATTCACAGCGGTTTTCCGCATTTTTTCCGGATGGAACCGGGGAAGATACACATCGGGCGCGTCATGCTTGAAAGCGACTCCCTGCCCCGCCTTTGGGCCGAGGTGCTCAATACAATGGACGAGGTATGGGTGGCGTCCGCATTCAACATCAAAACATTTGCCGCTGGCGGCGTCGATCCGAAAAAGCTTGTGGTGGTTCCGGATATGGTTGATAGCCGTTTCGCCCCGCCTAAAAAAGCAAAATCGGACGGAAAGGTGTTCCGCTTTCTCTCCGTCTTCATGGACCTTTCACTGCGCAAGGGATGGGAGGTGATGCTCCACGCCTTCGCCACACAGTTCCCTGAAAATAAAAATGTCGAGTGGGTTGTACAGTGCGCCCCCGAATCGGCAAAAAAGCTGAACGCGGTGATCCGCACCCTCAAGAAACGGGGACACGCCACTGGAAACATCAAGGTTCTCGGCAGAACTCCAACCATGGAGCAGTTGGTAAAACTTTATCAGTCGTCCGATTGCTATGTACTCCCCACGCGAGGCGAGGGGTTCGGCCGCCCCTATCTCGAAGCGGCCGCCAGCGGACTGCCGGTCATCGCCACCGGCTGGAGCGGTCAAACCGATTTTTTAAACGACGCCAACAGCCGTCTTCTGAAATACAAACTGGTGGATGTACCGGCGCCGGATGCACTTGATTGTTACTTCCTGGCCGGCCAAAAGTGGGCCGAGCCGTCGCATGACGACTTGGGCAAAGCGCTTGTAGAGATGCTCAAGAGGCCGAAACTGGCCGCTGTCGGCCTAACCCCCTTCACCCAAAACAAGGTTTTGGAAATCATCGAAGATCGGATTGCCAAGATCAAACTACCCAGGAAACCGCGTAAACGGAAAAAACTCGCCCCGCAGATAATTGTCTACGACGATCAGTGGCGCGCGCAACAGTTGGGGCCAAAAGAGTTGGGACAGAAATTACGCGGCGTCTGGCGCGATATCGCCGTTTGCGGCACCGGCCGCAATGCCGGTCAGCTTGCCCGCTTTTTGCTTGGGGAAGGCTTCTCCGTTCCGTATTTCGTCGACCGCGCCGCAGGACGTTTTATGGATAAAAGGGTTTTCACGCCCGAAACACTTCCCAAGATCCCAAAACCCGACGTCGCGCTTATCAGCACCTTCCCCGCATCTTTCCCGGAATGGAAAGAACTCTTACGCGGAAAACTGCACACCGTTCCGGTCATCTTTTACGAACAGACGGATCAACCCCTTTTTATCACTTAAGCATGGCCGGCTCGTGACATGCCACACAAACATTGTTGAGAGGCTTTTTCAGCGCCGTCAGGTCGATGGCCCTTTTTTCCTTGAAATCATCCAAAACCAGCAGCGCAAAGCCCTGCGCTTTACCTATTTCATTTACAAAGCGCTTCCGGTCCAATATCACTCCCGACGGCCCCTCATAAGGAGCGATCTTTTCCAAAAGCGTCAGATACTGGTTGGCGATTTTAATGTAGTCTTCGGCTTCGTCAATGTCATTGGACGCCAACAGCTGCTCCGCCATTGCATAGTTGTCCCCGATCTCATGCATATACTCTTCAAACAGGTTTTTTGACATTGGCAGGCGAAAGAGCCACTTCAGGTTCGCCTCTGTATGACACCCGATACATGACTGCAACAGTTTCGGCTGAAGTTTTTTCATCTTCCCCGCATCTTTGGCCTTTATGGCCTTTCTCAACTCGGTAACATCAGTCCGCAAACCATTTATCGTCGTTAAAAGAAAAGCCTCGTCAAGGTTTATCCCATCGGCACGTAAATCTTTGGTGAAATTGGGTATCTGCGAAAGATTTTCGAGAAGGTGCCTTGTATGAACCTCCGCAAGGTCATAATCACGCATTTCGATGCTGATATTGGCGTTTCGGTAATTTTTGAAAATCTCGTGCATGTAGTGTTTGAACCGGTAGCCTGAAACAGGTTCTTTGGCAAAAACGGTAGTTGTGGAAAGAATGGCCAAGCACAAGATAATGAGAGTTTTTTTCATGCTAACCTCCATAGCGCAGGATGCCTTTTACTCTTCTCCTTCATCGTGCATCCGAATTGGGAAACTGTCAAACAAATTCAGGAACAGGTGATATGAAAGAGAGGTGCCGCCGGGAACGACAGGATGAAGCCGAATTATCAATATGCCGTCTCAAAGGTTTCGAATTGGCCGGTTGCCGGTTGCCAATCGACGGATACGTTCTTCACGCGGGCCATCGGCGGCCCCTCGCGGCACCAGGTAATGAGCTTCTCAAGAGCGGTGCGTTCTCCCTCCGCTAAAATCTCGACATTGCCGTCGTGACGGTTTTTTACCCAGCCGGTAAGTCCGAGGCCCAGCGCGGTCTCTTCCGTGGTTGCGCGGTAAAAAACCCCCTGTACACGCCCGGTGACAATGATGTGGGCGCACTCATTTTTTCGTTTCACCGCTTTTGGCCTCTCCCGGCCCGGCGAATTTCCTCTATGACCATTCTTGCCGCTTCCAGCGGCTTGGGAGCGGCAAGAATGGGCCGCCCCACCACAATGTAATCCGCGCCATTGCGGATCGCTTCCGCTGGAGTGGCGACACGTTGCTGGTCGTTTTTGGCGCTCCAGGCAGGCCGGACGCCGGGGGTGACGATCAGAAACTTTTTTCCGTATTCCTTCCGTAGACGGGGGGCTTCCAGCGGCGACGCGACCACGCCGTCACACCCCGCCTCTAATGCGATACCGCAAAGACGCGATACCATTTTTTCCATCGGAACATTGACGCCGATTTTCCTCAATTCCGGGCCCGTGAACGAAGTGAGAATGGTCACCGCAAGAAGCCTGGGACGAGGCCTCTGCGATTTGACGGCGCGGGCGCACTGCTCCAGCGCGGCGGGGCCGGCCAAGGCATGCACGTTAACCAAAAAAGGGTTGAGAGAGGCAGCGGCGTTCAAGGCCCCTACCATCGTGTTCGGTATGTCGAAAAACTTCAGGTCGAGAAAAACACCGTTGGGAATGTTTTTAAAAACGGCCGGGCCGCCGCCGGTGAAGAGCTCAAGACCGATCTTAAAATGTTTAACCGCCGGGCTTAATCGTTTTGCCCAGCGGGCGGCTTCCGGGGCTGCGGGAACATCAAGAGCGACGATAAGCCGTTCTTCAGACGGTAGTCTCATTTGCTTTCTCCTCTACGGGTTTTTCCTTCCGCCCGAAAAAACGGATATACACAATGCTCAACTCATAGAGTACGACCAGCGGCAAAGATGCCATTGTCTGGTTGAACATGTCGGGCGTGGGGGTGACGATGGCGCCGATGATGAATGCAACCACGATCCAGTAGCGCCGGAAGTTTTTCAGCGCTTTATATGATACCAACCCGATGTTGTGGACAAACACCACGATGATGGGCAGTTCGAATACCACGCCGAACACCAAAAGCATTGACAGACAAAAATTGAGGTGAGCTTTCACCGAGATCATTGGCGTCATCACATCGCCGCCATAAGCCATAAGAAATGGAATGGCGAAGGGCAGCACCAGATACCAGCAAAATGCCACCCCCACCGCAAAGAAAACGATGGAGCCGACTACAAAACGTCCCGCTTTGGCAGATTCATGCTCCAAAAGCCCCGGCAGTACGAAGGCCCATATATGCCATGCGAACACCGGCACGGAGAGCGCCAACGCGGCGTAAAGGGCGATGCTCATGTATGCCATGAACGCCTCCAGCGGCGTGAGAAACACCATCTTGACGCTCAACAGTTTTGCAAAAGGCGCCAGTAACCTGTCAGAGAAGATGTAACAAACTATGAACGCCGCAATAAAGAAAAGAACGCAAAAAATAATCCGTTGCCGCAACTCCTCCAGATGCTGGACAAGGGGAACGCGTGCGCCGCGAGGAAGGGTCTTAGGTATCATTTCTCATTGTTCCCTATGGTTGCCGATTGCAGACACACAGCGATACTATATATCCAAAGCGGTGTCCGGGAAAAGCGCTGCTTGGAATAGCGGGATTAATCGTAAAATGCGGTTTTGACGTCATTCCTCTCAAGCTGAACCGGGATGGGCGGAAACAAAAGGGAGCCTTTGGCCCCTTAGAAAAAAGGATGCGCATGGTGGAACGGTCTATCAGAGGACGTTTTGTAGCCGCATCGGCCGGTGTGCATTTATTACTGGCCGCGCTTACCGTTCTTTTCGTGAACGCGCCACGCTATAAGGCACCGAACATCGTACAGGTTCATATCCTTCCGGAAGCCGCGCCGCCGGTGAACGCCGATTTTCAGAACGGCAGGCTTCTGGGAGTGCACAAGCCGGAAAACCTCAAAGAAGCACGGCCCGAGGGTCCTGCCGCACTTGCGGCTTTTGATGCGCGCGCCAATACGCGTTCGGCGATCGAGAAACCGATTTCCGCCGCCCATAGCGGCCCCGAAGAATTGAATATCGGTACGCCGCACACTAAAAGCGAACGCCGGAAACGCGAAGCCGATATTCCCAAAAGCGACAGCGAGAAGAAAACTGCCGTTGCTGAAAATCCCTTTTCATCGATGCCTATGGCGGCCTCAAAAAGCGACCTGTCAGGCCAACCGGCCAAATCCAATGCGAAGGAGGATGGAATGAAGCCCGACCGCGAAACAAAAGAGCAGTTACGCACCCTAAGCGGAACCGACATAGACGGGTTTGCCGCCGCCAATCCTACCGGCACCCTGGAAACCGCAAACGAAATAGTGATCCCCTTAAATACCCGCCGGTTCACCTATTTCGAATATTTCTCCGGCATCAAGCGAGGGCTGGAGAATATGTGGGCCTACCCGTATGAGGCGATGAACTCCGGCGCGGGGGGAAGCACCATACTGCGCTTTACGCTTTTGCGGGATGGCACGCTGGACGAAGTGCGGGTAATTTCCACGGCTGGCGTGGCGGTGCTGGACAATGCCGCTATGGTGGCTGTGCGCAACGCGGCTCCGTTTGCGCCTTTTCCCGCCGGTCTCGACAAGGAAAAAATCCATATCGTGGCCACCTTTACGTATCAATCGTCTTTTGGCAAGGTGCCGTGAAGATCACAGGTGCGAAGCTGTTCGACCCCACGAACGGCAGAGCGGGAGAGGTGGCGGACATTTTCGTGGATGGCGCGAGAATTGGCGGTCATGGCGGCGGAGTGGCGCTTGACGCGCGTGGATGCATCGCCCTCCCCGGCGGTATCGATATCCATGCGCACTGCTATGCCGTGGCGGCGATGGGCAAGAAATTTCCGCTGGGAGTGTGGGGAAATGCATCTCTCACGGCGCGGAACTTTCTCTCCCAAGGAATAACATATTGGGTGGAACCGGGCATCTCCGCCTCGCAGGGAAACAGCTTCATCCCGTTTATGCGGGAATGTGGGATGGATGGCGGATGGCTTTCTTTTGAACATGACGCCACCGGCGCACTGGGCGAGAAACTGTTTGGCGAAGCCGGGGCAATCGCGGCGCTGTCCACCGTTCATTTAAAAAATCCTCCACATCTTCATCTTCCTCATCTGGCTCAAGGTGAGGGGTTGGCGGGATTAAAGTCGTTTGCCCTGCGTTCGAAGGGACAGCGATGCCACCTCTCGCACATTTCGTATTATGCTTTCGAAAACAGTGGCGGCCGCCTCGGCCCGCGCGGCCAAGCCGCCGCCGCTTTGCTCGATGAACACGAAAACCTTTCCGCCGATTGCGGCCCGGTCGTCTTCGGCCCCGCGCTCACATTAACCACGGATGCTGCGCTGGCCGGCCGTATTTCCCAAAGCGTCGGCGTAAAACCGATGTATCATCCCGAATCCCCCTTTTACGCCGTTCATTACGAATTCAAAAAGGAGCGGTATATCGACGCGGCGCTTTGGCTTGCAGCCATGGAACTCATTCTCTCCGTAAAAGACCTTTCACGCCTCTCCCTGTCCATCGATTATCCCTCCGGCGGTTCCGTTGGCGGGTATCCGGCCATCATCGCAATGCTGATGGAGCGTGACCGCCGGTCCGCTTTCTGCGCTGAACTCAACGCCGACGCCGTCGCGGTATCCACGTTGCCGCACATCCGGCGCGAACTGTCTCTTGAGGAAATCACTGGTATCACCCGTGCCGCCCCCGCCGCCGCCTGCGGATTGACAGAGCGGGGGCATCTGGGCAACGGGGCACAGGCCGACGTGGTACTCTTACGCGAACGACACGATGTGGCGGAGATGTTCGCCCATCCGGAATATGTGATTCGTAATGGACAAACCATCGTGGAGAACGGGATATGGAAATAAACGGCGTAGCGGTGGATGACATTCATGCCGAGGCATTCGCCATGCCGTTTTCACGTATCATTGTGACCGCGCGGACCGGCAAGTGGGCGCATACGGTATCGCGCCTTGCCACGGGTTGCGCCACCTCCATTATCGCCTGCGGATGCGAGGCGGGGGTGGAGGCGCACACAGCCGATTTTAAAACCCCCGATGGCCGCCCCGGTGAGCGGCTTCTTTTTTTCGCCCGCACCGCGGATGATTTGCGCAAGGAGCTGATCAAAAGAGTGGGACAAGTCTGCCTGCCCGCCCCGGCCGTACAGGTATTCAACGGGCTTGATGCGGGCACACCTTTCGCGTTGGGAGACAAACTGGGCTATTTCGGCAACGGCTTTCAGCGGGAAGAAAAACATCATGGACTCGGCTGCGTCGCGATCCCCTGCACCGCCGGAGATTTTATTGTGGAAAGATCGGTGAACATCGGCGAAGGGGTGGGCGGAGCGAACTTCTGGATTTTTGCCCAGAGCAACAAAACCGGACTACGCGCGGCTGAACGGGCCGCGGATGCCATATCTTCGCTGCCGGGGCTTATTCTGCCCTTTGCGGGCGGGGTGGTAGCGGCCGCCAGCAGGCTGGGCGGCAAATATGATTTTTTATCGGCATCCACTCAAGAGGATTATTGCCCCACCATACCGGCCGCAAAGAACCCGAACCGGAAACTGCCGCCAAAAGTGGAAGCGGTATTCGAGATCGTCATTGACGCGGTTTCCAATGCCATCGCAGAAGCGGCCATGGCCGCGGGAATCCGCGCCGCCTGCGGTGGCGGAGGGGTGGTCAAGATAGGCGCCGCCAACTTCGGCGGCAAGTTGGGGAACCTCAAATTTTCTTTGCATGATATTTTGGCCCGGCATCAGTGAACGGTTCGTGAGAACCCTCACCCAAGACTCCATTTCCGCCCCTGGAAAAAAATGTTGCGGGACGCTTGCGGAAACGTCGGCAGTAAATTAGAATCATGCCTTCCTTAAAGTGAGCCGTTAGCTCAGCTGGTAGAGCAGCTGACTCTTAATCAGCGGGTCGCTGGTTCGATCCCAGCACGGCTCACCATTTTTTTCCACCTTCACCCTTCTCTTAATACAGGCTTACGGCCAATCCCTTGTTGATATCCAAAAACCAAATTCAAGGGACCATTCGCAAAAAACCCGGGAAGCATTATTTGACTATTTTTGCCGGGACTCATACTATTAACCTTTCAACGAAGGCTCAATAGAAGAAGTCATCTGAAAAAAATATCGATTACAAAGAGGGATTTTAAGATGGGAAGCAAGACGTTAAACAAGGGACAATGGCTCATCACCGAAGGCGATACAAGGATGTTTCATCTCTACCGGCTCATCGAAGGCCGAGTATCGGTGCACTTGAAGGGAAAAAAGATCAACGAAGTGGAGGTTAAACCAGGCGATACGCCCCGGGTGCTTGGCATCCTGGCCCTCTTCAACGACCGCAAGCCTACCGCGTCTGTCCGGGCGGAAACCGATGTGGAAGTTGAAACCCCTTACATGGATCACATCATGGGCCTTATCAGAAACGAAATGCCCTTGAACCGGGATGATCTTTCCGCCGTCATAGAGTCGATCGAGCTTTACAACAAAATCGAAATTGCACGCGGCAGATTGGCCGAACTTGGCACGGTAAAACTGAGCGTTCCCGCCAAAGGCCGGGGAGAAGTCAAAGAAGTGTTCAACGAATTGAAAGAGCTTTACGAAACTCTTTCGAGCCGGGAAAAGCGAAAATAACGGTTTCATAAAGGCCGGTGGACGGTGTGTCCGCCGGCCTTTTTTCGTTAACAAAACCCACCTCTTGTTCCATGGCCCGGATATTGCCCTTGACGCCGGAAAAGCATATTACCACCGCCGTAAATTTCAATTAGAATAGCTTTGTTGGAACAGTCGTATCCAAGCGGAAAAGAGCATTTCAAAAAGCGGGGGAGCTGGTGAAAAGCGACGCAAGCGGCCTGGGCAAAATACTGATCGTAGACGATTCGGATGATATGCGCCTCCTGCTCACGGAAACGCTTATCCGCGGCGGCTATTCGGTCATTTCAGCGGAAAACGGCGAAGATGGCACTGAAAAATATTTTCAACATCGCGATGTCTGCCTGGTTATTACCGACATGGATATGCCGGTGCTGGACGGCCTGGGATTGCTAAAAAAACTTCGCGCCGCCAAGAGCGACGTTCCAATTGTGGTTCTGACCGGCAGGAAGGACGAAGATACCGCTATAAAAGCCGTTCACGCCGGCGCCGACGACTACATCGTAAAAGACGATCACATCCGGGACGAGATACTCCTTCACGCGCGGAAAGTGTTCGAGATCCGCAAAATAACCGACGAAAACAAACGGCTTTATAAACAACTTGAGACGCGGAACCAGTTCATTAAAAAGACTTTCGGACGCTACATGTCCGATGAGGTTGTGGAAAAACTGCTGGAATCGCCCGACGGGCTGAAGCTGGGTGGAGAAAGCGTCAAAGCGACGGTGATGATGACGGATTTGCGCGGTTTCTCCTCCATATCCGAAGCCTATAGCGCCGAAACCATCGTTGACATGCTGAACGGCTATCTGAAGGACATGACCGGCATCATCTCGAAACACTCCGGCGTGATAAACGAAATCATAGGAGATGCCTTGTTGGTGCTGTTCGGCGCACCGGTTTCGCGTCCAGACGATGCCGCCCGCGCAATAGCCTGCGCGGTGGAAATGCAGTTGGCCATGGAACAGGTGAACCGGCGTCACAGGGAATCGGGGCTGGTGGAGTTGGTAATGGGAATCGGGCTGAATACGGGGCTGGTGGTGGCTGGCAATATCGGGTCTGATCTTCGGGCGAAGTATGCCGTGGTGGGAAGCGCGGTCAATCTGGCGGGTCGGGTGGAATCGCTGACAGTGGGAGGACAAATCCTCGCCACCGAATCGGTGTTAAAGGACGCAGGCGTAGAGGTGCAAACCGACGGGGAATTTTTCATCCCGTTCAAAGGGTTCAGCAAACCGACCATGATCTACGATGTAAAGGGTATTAAAGGAAAATTCAATCTCGCGCTTCCCGAAGAACGGATAAAATTTACCATGTTGAAAACCCCCATAACGGTGGAATGTGAAATCCTGGAGGAAAAACATTCAAGCGGGGAGAAATTCCATGCCACCATTGACGGCCTTTCAGAGAAAGGAGGGCTTATACGCCCGGATAAACCGCTTGCCCCTTTCTTTAACGTCAAATTAACCCTGACCGGCACATTGAGATCAGGAAGGGAAGCTCCTCTTTACGCCAAGATTACAAAAATGCTCGCAGACGGAGCATACGAAGCCCATTTCACCTTTATCCCGCGTGAAATACGCGGCCTTTTTTGGGAACTCACCGGAAAAAAAGGAGGTTGATCCCGGCCAAGCCGGTTACCGGCACTTGCGTTTTACCCAAAGGGCGAAGAACGGATCGGAAAATATCCAGCGCTTTCCACGCTTGTACAGAATTCCCTTGGCGTCCAGCGCACGTATTGCAGCCTGCAGGTTGGTCGCGGTCTTGAAACCAAACTCCTTTATAAACCATTCGGAGTAGATGCTTTTATCCTCGCTGCGGGTGAGGCCGTAAAGCACTCCCCTTTGGCGGGGATTGAGCAATTCCCACACCTGTTCATATGCAGAAGCTGCACTTGCAAGAATATCATCCATTGCGCGGGCGAGGGCCACTGCATCCGGTACTGATCCGCAATAGCAGCTATAACCCTTGGCAATGTTGAGGGCTGCCTCCAGTTTTCCGTTGGCCAACCGGACAATAGTTGCGGCGGTCTCAGCATTGAGCGCTCCCTCCCCTTCCATAGATCCCTCTATCAGGAACGCTTCCAATATGTTTGACGGTACAAGCCCTGTGCCATTGAAAATTCGCACCCGGCCCGATACCCTGTCATTAAGTTTTTGCGCAGTCTTTGTTACGCCGGAACCGATCATGATGTGATTGGTAACAGTCTGTGTGTGCACTTTATCGGTGAAAAAGCGCGGCCCCTCCGCACCAAAAATTTCTTCAATCCTGCAAAAACCGCTCCAGATTACCGTGGCATTGCGGCCCTCCTTTATACCCATCAATTCTGGAAGATCGATGAGGTTGGAGAATAATTTATCGGGTTCGGCGCCGTAATCGATGTCAACATGCGGACTTTCATCCATCACCAGACGAGGGGTGGCGGTTGGTATCAGTTTTTTCAACGCTCCTTCAATCCTGCCTAGATCGCCGGCGAATGTCTGAACGAATGAACGCGACAGAATCTTGACTAAATGTTCGTCACCGGTGGCCATGTGAATATCGGCGTTGAAAAGAAGACGTTCCCCGCTGGTAAAATGTTTGGCGAGATGTTCGGCAAATAAAGCCCCGCCACAACCCGGTTCAAATTCGAAGGCGTAATGATAGTTCCCGTTCAGCCCTTCAGTGATGGCCGCGGCGGTCTCCGCGGGGAGCAGCGAGCCGAAAGGATTTGAATTGAACAATTGATACATGCGGTGTGTCCCGCGTATTTATATCTGACTTTTTTCGATGAAACGCACCAAATCACGCTGGGTGATGACCCCAAAGTGGCGTTTATCGGAAGCGACAACTACAATCTCGTGCATTTTCATCTTAACCATGTTGATAACCGTTTCGCGCAGCGAGGCGGTATTTTCGGCCATCGTGAATTTCTTCATCATTTTTGTTTCAGCGGTTCCCGCAAGAGGTTTAGCGCCCTTGGCGGCCAGCTTGGCGAACAGACCTTCGGTAATGATTCCCACGGGTTTGTTGTTTTTCAAGATCACCACACAGGCAGAACGATGCTCGATCATCATCCTGGCAATTTTTTTCAAAGGGGTTTTCAATGTGGCGGTAAGTCCCGGCTGTGCCAAGGCCGCGAGCGGTTGGTTATATGGAAATGCGCGTTGCGCGAATGCCTTTATGATATTGCCGTTGGTGACGATGCCTGCCAGCCGGTTTTCGCGATCAACAATGATAAATCGGCGCACTTCCAGCCGTTCCATTTGACGCGCCGCCGAGAACAGATCGTCGTTCTCCTCAATTGGCATCACCGGCGTATGCATAACCGTTTCCATCGCCGTTTTCACCATATCCTGACCGCCATCAAGGACTGAAAGCAGATCGAACTTTGTAAAGATGCCGATAGGCGTCCTCTTCTCCGTGACAACAACGCAGCTAATGCTCTTTTTTGCAATTTTTTGAACAGCTTCTTTTATGGTGGTTTTACGGGTCACAGTGGCGACGGGCCGGGTCATTATCGATTTAATATCCAACCTTCATCTCCTCCGTAGCGACTAACAAGCATAATCTCTTATATGACGGCATTTTTCAAGTACCTGCTTACGAGTTAATTTTTTTAGAATATTATAAATATGCTGCATTGATGAAGATACCGGAGGAAAAGCCATCGGAGCGGGACTTCAAATCCCGGCTTTAACACTCCTTTCCCGCCGCTGGACGCGAAATTGTTTTACCCTGCACGGCTCTGCGCTATAATACGTTGGTGATAATTACAGAACAAAAGCCGTTTGCCGAAATCATGAAAGGGGTGCGCGGCGCACGATCGCTTTTCATTTTCGGATGCGGAGATTGCGCCACGCTCTGCCGCACCGGCGGTGAAGCCGAGGTTGCCGCCATGACCGAAAAGCTGGCCGCCGAAGGGGTGGCCGTTATAGGCGGCACGGTTCCGCACACCACCTGCCACGAACTGGATGTGCAGCGCATCGGGCGGCAATTCAAAGAGGAAATTGGCAAATCTGACGCCATCTTGGTGCTCGCCTGCGGCGCGGGTGTGCAGGCGGTAGGAGATTCGCTCGATAAGCCGGTCATCAGCGGCTGCGATTCGCTCTTCATCGGCAACTCAAAACGGCAGATGAATTTTTATGAAAAATGCAGCGCGTGCGGAGAATGCGTGCTGAATGATACCGCTGGGCTTTGCCCGGAAACCCGGTGCGCCAAAGGGCTGCTCAACGGCCCCTGTGGTGGCGCGGTACGGGGGATGTGCGAAGTGGACCAGACCAATAAATGCGTCTGGATAGAAATATATGAGCGCCTTAAAAGCCAGGGCCGTCTTGACGACCTTCTTGAAATAACCCCCCCGAAAGGGCGAAGAAAGGCGAACATGCCGCACAAAATTGAACAGCCTGTCCGCCGCGGAAAATAAGAGCCACAATGTCCAAGCTTCAGGAAAGCCTTGACCGGTTCTGCATCACCGCCGAAATACCCCCGCCCAAAGGGGCCGATGCATCGTCATTCCTCCGTATCGCCGAAAAAACCATCGGCCGTGTGGAAGGCGTAAACGTGACGGATAACCAGCGCGGCATGATGCGGATGTCGTCGCTGGCGTTTTGCAAGCTCTTGAAAGACATTGGCTGCGAACCGGTCTGGCAGGTATCTTGCCGCGACCGCAACCGTTTGGCCCTGCAGAGCGACATGCTTGGCGCGATGGCCTTCGGCATCGAGAACCTCTGCGCCATGACCGGCGATTTTCCGACGATGGGAGACAACCCGGATGCCCGGCCGGTGTACGATCTTGACAGCGTACAGCTTCTGAAGGCCGCCAACGACCTCGCGCACGGCATGGCGATGAACGGCAAGCCGGTCAAGAGTGTGCGTCCTTTTTTCACCGGCGCAGTCATCAACCCTTTCTATGAGCCGTTTGATCTGGAGTTGCTCAAAACAAAAAAAAAGATCGCGGCCGGCGCACGGTTTTTTCAAACGCAGCCGTTCTTTGATATTTCATCGGTTGAGAAATTCCTCGCCTCGGTAAAAGGGCTGGATGCGGCGTTTCTCATCGGCGTTACCCCGCTGAAAGGGGAAAAGATGATCACGTTCCTCAACCAGAAGGTGCTTACCATCCCGATTCCCGCCGAGGTGACGGCCCGCATTGCCGGAGCCGCCGATCAGGTACGGGAAGGATTGTTGGCCGCGGCGGAATTTGTGAACGCCTTACGGAAAACGGTATCTGGCGTTCACCTTATGCCTATCGGGCAGGAGGAAAACCTGCCGCTGCTGCTCGATATGATAGAGGCGGGGAAATGACCAACGCGG
>JAKAGL010000081.1 GCA_021815535.1 bacterium | reverse complement strand
GGAAAGGTTATCCTGGTGCAGCACCTGCCCGATGAGTTCGCCCGCCTCACCAACCCCGCGTACCGTCCCGGCGAATTTAAATCGGTTGTCGAAAAAGAAGCCCTCGGCGTGAATCATGCGGAGTTGGGAATGCTCATCGCGAAAAAATGGGAACTGCCGCCGCTGTTGCTGGAAACGATCAATGAGCATCATGCTCCGAGATTCGGAAGTGATAGCGACAGGCTGAAGGCGGCGGTACACCTGTCTGATTGGTACTGCAACCAGAACGAAATCGGCATTAAAAATCGCCACGGAATGGAAATGCTTTCGCCCGAGGTTTGGGATATACTGGCGGTACCGGAAAGGAACGCAGGGGATGTGTTTGTAAATTTGGGGAAAATGGTTGAAGATGCCAAGGTTTTTCTTAAGAATTGACAAAGTATGAATCTAACTTTTTGGGGAGTACGCGGATCAATATCCGCCCCCGGGCCGGATACCGCCTATTTCGGCGGCAACACCTCCTGCCTGCAACTGATGGATGACGACAGCCCGGTGATCATACTCGACGCCGGCACCGGTATCCGGAAGCTCGGCATTGAACTCGCCCGCAATCATAAAGACAAAAAAGAGATACACCTCTTCTTTTCACATACCCATTGGGATCACATCCAGGGGCTGCCGTTTTTCGCCCCGTTACTGATCCCCGGATACACCGTGCATATTTACGGCCCGGTGCACTATGAAAAATCGCTGGAAGAAATCCTCGACAGGCAAATGGAGTACACTTATTTCCCGGTCCGCGTGGCGGAGCTTCAAGCGAAAATTTACTATCACGAACTGAAAGAGGAAACCATCAGCATCGGCGGTTACAACATCCGCACGAAATACCTTAATCATCCCGTGCTCTGCCTCGGCTACCGTTTTGAAAAAAAGGGCAAAGTGTTGGTGTACTGTACCGACCACGAGCCGTATTACAACTTCCTCGGAGAAGAGGAAAGCGAGGACGAGATGAACCAGATCATCGCCGAGCAAAACGGACGGCTGGTGGAGTTCATTGCCGGGGCCGATCTGCTTGTGCTGGACACCCAGTACACCGAGGCGGAATACCCTTCACATGTTGGATGGGGGCACAGTTCCACCGCCCATAATTTCGGTTTGGTCTCCAAGTCGGGCATAAAACGTTTTGCCCTCTTTCACCATGACCCGGACCGCAAGGATGACGATGAGAAGGATATCGTGGAAGACATGCAAAAACGCATTGCTGCCGTAGGGCTCAAGATCGAGGTGTTCGGCGCGCGGGAAGGAATGAGGGTAGACATCTGAAGCGCGGGCGATCAGCCGCACCCGGCGCTTTCACAGGAAACACCGATACACACAGGCCCGAGGCCTCGGGAACCGGACTATGCTGACAAGAGCCAAACACGCGTTGCGCAACACTTTCATCACCGGCCTTTTCATCACCTTGCCGTTGGCGGTTACCATTGTTGTCTTCCGCTTCGTCTTCACTGGCGTTGACGGACTCTTCAGCCCGCTCATCACCCGTCTCCTCATCATTTTTGGCGCACATCTCGATCCCGAATACCGCATTCCCGGCATCGGGGTGATCACAACTCTCACGCTGGTTTTCGGCGTCGGGATAATCACAAAATATTATGCGGGACGCAAACTTATCGCTATGGGTGAATCGTTTATCGTGAAAATACCCGGCCTTAAAGGGGTCTACTCCGCCTCCAAGCAGATGATCGAAACCTTCTCAAATGGCGGCATGGCGTTCAACAAAGTGGTGATGATCGAATACCCCCGCAAAGGGATTTACACCATAGCCTTCATTACCAATACCGGCAAAAGCGAGATCAGCGTCCGCGCTGGGATGAATCTGGTAAATGTCTTTATCCCCACCACTCCAAATCCCACCTCCGGTTTCTACCTCGCTCTGCCAAAAGATGACGTTACCGAACTCGATATGTCCGTGGAGGATGGTTTCAAGCTCATCATTTCCGGCGGCATGTTTGTCCCATCCTTCAACCCGGACCAATTGCCGGAACAGCCGGGCGATGTTTGATGGCAGGCGGTCAATTTAAAAATATCATTATCGATAGAGCGGTGTCCCCTGCCCTCATGACTGAATTGGCGGCAGGCCATCATGGCACCATAAAAATCGTGGTGGACATAAAAAACCGGACTATGGCGGGCGGCGGTAAATGGCATACCGACTGTCTGGAACTGCTTAAAACCCGCGGATCAAATCCCGCCGACTGTTGGGGGGTGAAACTGAATATTGAAACCGGCGCCATTGCTTACAAGTCACAGATCAACCAGAACCGGCCGGGAAACCGGCTGGACGAAATCGCGGATATGACCATCCGCGCTGTGGCGAAGGAGATGATAGAAGAATATTTCAGGGATGCGCTGGATCGGACGGCCTGATCGTGCCTGATGAATATGAGCCTGATTCTACCGTGCGAGAATGCCCACCACGATCAGTTCCGCCGCCAAAATGGTGGAAAGCGATATCGCCAGCGGCGCGAAGTTCTCGTCGATGAAAACATACACATCATGCATACTTGCCCGCTCCACGGCGTTTTTGGCCAGTTGCGCGGCGGAAATGATCGTCGAGAAAAATCCAATGGAAAACGCCTTCATTTTTTTCCCCGTATCTGCGGCCCTTTGAAAAAGGGGCTGGAAACAAAAAGCTCCTGCGCCATTTTCTGGGCAATCTCGTCGGAACGGACCACGTAGGTCTGCTCCCGAATCTGCTTCCGGTACTTTTTAATGAGGTCCATCCTCAAACCGGAAATATTCCCAACATCTTTGTCCATTACACACCCCACTTTTCCTATGAATAGCTTATCGGCCCGGCAAAAATTTCCCATTAGGCCTTTTTTAAAACGAGCGGTCATGGAAACGGGAAACGGATAACGCATTAATAACTCAACAGTTACGCACTTAAAAACATGACCGGCCCATAGCTATGGCAAGTCGTTATCTCTGATAAAATGAGCCATTCAAGACCTGACCCAAGTGGCTGATCGATGGAATGGCACGAAAAATAATTTTTTCCGCATCACGGCAAAGGCACTCTGCTCACCGCCGAGTTTTCCGCCGAACCGTACGCTGGCGGCCTCCCTCAAAGGCCATACTGTTGTATCATTTCCATTAATCAAAGATAAGGAACATAGGCGCAACATGACCCGTATGATGAAACTGGCGTTATCGCTAATTTTGGTTCTGGCATTCGTGCCCGTAAACGCGGGAGCCACCGAAGGTGAAAATTCGTTTTCCCCAAACGCCTTTTTCGCAGCCGAAAAGGGACGCATTGTACCAACACCCCATCCTTCCGGGACACCGGACTTCGATATCATTATCTTGCACGTTTGCTCACTTGGCTGGGACGACCTGGATGCTGCCGGACTTCGCGACACCCCATTCTTCAGGCAGTTCGATTATCTCTTCACCAACTTCAACTCCGTTACAGGGCACAGCGGGCCTTCCGTCATCCGTTTGCTACGCGGCGCGTGCGGACAGCAGCGGCACGGCGATATCTATAATCCCGCGCCGGAGGGGTGTTATCTCCACAACATGCTCACCTCAGCGGGATTTATCCCCGCCACTTTGTTGAACCACAATGGCAAATACGGCACCTTTCTCGATGACATAAGCCGTCTTGGAGGATGGAAGCCCGCCCCGATGAACGTTGTAGAGTTGCCGGCGGAAGAAATATTTTTTGATAATTCCCCGATCTATGACGATTTTTCAACATTGGACTTGTGGGCACACCAGCGTACCGCCACATCCCCCCCGACAGCCCTTTACTACAACACCATATCGCTGCACGATGGTACACATGACGCCGATGCGGAAAAGTGGTGGAAAATAAAACGGGAAAATCATTACGCAACCGCCGCCGTTCGGCTTTTTAAGGATCTGACCCGGTTCATGGATACGTTGGAACGTTCAGGAAGAAAAACAGTGGTGATTCTTGCGGGGGAACACGGCATGGCATTACGCGGCGACGCGCTTGAGGCGGCAGGTGATCGCGAGATACCGTTGCCGCGCATCACCCGCGTGCCGTTTGCCATACGGCTGATAAATGGACAAAAGCGTCTACCCGGCGGTCCCATGGTGGTAGATGCCCCCGTAACCCACTTGGCTATCGGATACATCCTCTCCCGGTTTGCCGACACCAGCCCTTTTACCGGCGATGAGGTGATCGAACAGGCTGTAGCAACCGTTCCGCTTACGCCGTTTGTGGCCGATAACGGCGAAGGACTGGTGGTTCTCGAAGAAGGACATTATTTTCTGTATGACAAGAACGGAAAAAAAACGGCTCTGGAAACGGGTGACGAACCAATCCACTAAGCGGCTTTCCGCTCCGGCCGCATGACGGCTACATCACTCCCGCAAGATCGAGGTAATCGAGCGGATTGAGTTGATATTTTCCCGGGTCTTCAAACCCGATGATGCGGTGACGTTCTCCCGCCGGGCCTTCCAACGACATCTCATGCGGATTGATGCGTAAATGCTGGGCAGTATCGTATACGGCGACCACCGTGGGAGTAAGCAAGGAACGTTGCCCCGGCGCCGCCACTACCGCCAACAACCCGCTATCCAGCTGTACAAGCGTACCCACCGGATAAATACCGACGCATTTGACGAAATACTGGGCCAATTCGCCGTCGAAGTGGTGCTTGCTCCACTCATATATTTTCCGCACCGCATCGGCGGGCTCAAGCCCCTTGTGATAAACGCGGGTGGTGGTAATGGCGTCGTACACATCGGCCAGCGCGGCCATCTTTCCAAATCGCGAGATGTTCTCATGATCGAGCTTCAGGGGATACCCGGTGCCGTCAAAACGCTCATGGTGCTGGCTGGCCACCTCGATAGCCTCAAACGGAACCCCCTTGGTGGCGATGAGGATGTCGTGGCCATGCGTGACATGGCTTTTCATCAATTCAAATTCAGCCTCAGTGAGGGGACCCGGCTTGTTGAGCACCGTGTCCGGCACCTTCATTTTACCGATGTCATGCAACAGCGCCCCCACCCCCACCTTCTGAATTGCATCGCGGTCCATGCCAATGAATCGGCAGAAGGCGATCATCAAAACACAAACATTCACGCTGTGCATAAAGGTGTACTGATCCTTGCTTTTGATGCGGCTGAGGGATGTTAGCGCGTCGACATTCCGGAACACCGAGTCGACCATCTTTTCCACCACATGGTTGGCCTCTTCCAGCTTGACCTGCCTGCCCAGCCGCGCCTCATGCAAAATGCCGGTTACCACCTTTTTCGCCTCGTGCTTCACCGCTTTGGCGTGATGCACTTCTTCTTCCATCGGCACGGTATTGATCACCGTCCGTTCCATCTCGACCAAGCGGAACATCTCTTCATGAAGCTCTTTTTGCACTTCTTCACGCGCTTTCCCGCGCCCTTTCCCGATATCTGCCCCCTTTTTGGTATCGATATAGAGTTCCTGGATGCCAAACTCCTTTATTTTCTCAATGGTGTGGGCATCTTTTATAAAGACCGAATTGGTAAGGAAAGGGTGCTCCAGCCAGCCGCAATTGAAATCGGCCACGAACATGCCCGGCTCAAGTTGATCTAGCCTAATCTTTTTAATCATGACGAGTTAGCCAAGGTTATTAAAAGCGTTTTCTCTTGATTTAGCCCTTTGGCTTCAATAAAATGTTTATTCATGGGAAAGGGAAAAATCAACCGGTTAGCAATCATATTCTCCTTTATAGCCATTCTAGCACCATTACCGCTGTATGCCTCCACCGCAGACATTGCCGGGGAGGACAACATCTCCGCCGCCGACCTGGAGCCGGACTATCAAAATGATCTCTTCCCCGAACCAGATTCGTTGCGCCCCAACGTGGATTTTTGGATCGATGTCTACACCAAATACGATGAAAACCAGGCAATAATCCATGACAGCGTAAATCTCGACATCCGCTATGAAGTGGTGAATCTGGATGAAGCTTATCCCCGCGCCTCACGCCGTTACGCGGCACGGCAACTTACATTGCGAAAACGGCAAATAGCCGAAACGTTGAAACGGCTTGCCCGGCAGGGAGGGCACTGCGGGAATGATCAGGAATGCAGCGTCGCCGCTCTGTTCGGCAACACGGCGGACGCCGGCGTCTACCGAGACGCGTCGGACCAGTTGCGCGTGCAATACGGACTTAAGAGCCGTTTCAAGCTGGGGCTGGTCACCAGCGGGCAATACATGCCCGAAATGAAAAAGATTTTCGAACGGTACGGAGTGCCGCTGGATCTGCTGGCACTGCCGCATGTGGAAAGCTCATTCAACGTAAAGGCATATTCCCGCGTGGGAGCCGCCGGCATTTGGCAGTTCATGCGCTCCACTGGCCGGCATTACATGAAAATCAACGGCCAAACGGACGAACGGCGCGACCCGCTTATCGCCACCGAGGGGGCGGCCAAATTCCTGCGCGACAACTATGCGGCGCTGGAAAGCTGGCCGCTGGTAGTGACCAGCTACAACCACGGCAAGAACGGTATGGAACACGCCAAGCGGATACACGGCGACGACATTGCGGATATCATCGCCAACTACGACGGACGGGCCTTCGGGTTCGCAAGCCGCAATTTCTATTGCGAGTTCCTGGCCGCCCGGCGCATCATGCAAAACCCCGAACAGTATTTCGGCAGTATTGATTTCCGGTCCCCGCTTGAATTTGACGTGGTCAAACTGCAAAACCACGTACGCATCCGCGATCTCGCCCGGTATTACGACATTAAAGATATTGCGCGCCTTAACCCGGCGTTGCATAAAAACACTTTGATGGCTGGTGCCGTACTTCCCCGCGGTTATGCTCTTCGCGTCCCCCGGGGCACCGCCGCCGCTTTTGCGCAGGTGGCGACGTACAACCCCACGCCGGAAGAATTGGCACAGGCCGCCGCGGAACCCCGCGCGGTTTCCCGGCGTGCCCTTGGCGAACATAAAGACTACGGGACAATAACACCCGGCGGGGAATACGTGGTCGATAGCGGCGATTCCCTGTTCAGCATCGCGCTGAAATACAACACCACCGTGGTGGCCCTGAAAGGACTTAATGATATGGGACGCCGCAGCCGGATATTCCCGGGCCAGAAACTGACCCTGCCGGCGGGGGCGGTTGCCCATGTCGCACCTCCCGCACCCCAACCGGTGACAATAGCGGCCGCGCCACAACCGGCCGCGGCCCCCCCGCCCCCTGCCGCCGAAAAAGAACATTCAATCGCCTCGGATTACGCCGCACTTTTTGCCTATATGGCAAACCGGGTGGCCATTTTTATTGGCGGAGGCGGTGCGCCGCAACCGCAGAAGGAGCCGGCCGCGGCCCCCGTTGCAGTTGCTGAAGCCGCTCCTGTGCCTCCGCAATCCCAAAAGGTCTCTTACCCGGTACCCCCGCCGGAGAAGGACAGATACCGCTTCGCAAAGACGGAAGGAAACCACGGTGTCATCACGGTGTTACCGGAAGAGACCGTGAACCTTTATGCGGACTGGGCCGGTGTTTCCACCCGCGAACTCATGCGCATCAATAATTGGCGGCGTCCACGGCTGCAATTGTGGGCCTCGGTGAAAATCCCCCTGAATAAAACCGGGGCGGCCGATTTTGAAAAACGGCGCATGGATTTTCATCAAAGCCTGTACAAGGAATTCTTCGTCAGCCACAACGTTACGGAGGTGGATGACCGCGTACTCCACCGCGGCCAGTCGGCGTGGACCATCTGGAGCGGCCAGCGGGAGGTTCCACTGTGGCTCATTTCCCTGTGCAACGATGGAAAACAGCTTAACCGTCTTCAGGCCGGCGAAATCCTCCGGGTTCCGGTTGTCGAAAAAAAGGCCTTCTAAACCTCGCGTCCAGATGTTGGGATGTTGCACCGAAGGCTGAATACTGATACAGTTCACGGCAATGTGTGTGCGCGGTAACGGGCTGGCCCCAAAAGGGGCAATCCTCTCTTTTTAAGGGACTTGCATGATATTCGATTCTCTGTTGGGCCTATTCTCGAGCGATCTTGCCATTGACCTGGGCACCGCCAACACGTTGGTGTTTGTAAAAGGACGCGGCATCGTGTTGCGCGAGCCGTCGGTGGTTGCCGTTCACGCCGAAAGCAAGAAAGTACTGGCCGTGGGGCACGAGGCAAAAAAAATGCTCGGCCGCACCCCCGGATCCATCGTGGCGCTACGCCCCATGAAAGACGGAGTCATCGCGAACTTCGAATACACCGAGGCAATGATACGCCATTTTTTCCAGAAGGTGCATAACCGGAAAACGCTTATCAAGCCGCAAGTGATCATCGCCGTACCCAGCGGCATCACGCAGGTGGAAAAGCGGGCCGTGCGCGACAGCGCCCTCAGCGCAGGCGCCCGGTATGTCTATCTCGTCGAAGAACCAATGGCGGCCGCCATAGGGGTGGGCTTGCCAATCGAAGCGCCGTCGGGGAACATGATCCTGGATATTGGCGGCGGCACCACCGAAGTGGCCGTCATATCCCTTTCCGGCATCGTCTATTCCCGCTCTGTCCGCGTGGCGGGTGACGAGCTGGACGAAGCCATCATCACCTACATGAAACGGAAGTACAATCTCCTTGTCGGCGAGCGGATGGCGGAGGACCTCAAAATCAAACTCGGCTCGGCGTACCCCCTTCCCCAGAAAAAAACTATGGAAGTGAAGGGGCGCGACCTTGTGGCAGGGATACCGCGCACGCTCATCGTCAGCGACGAAGAAGTGCGCGAGGCGTTAAGCGAAGTGGTGGCGGTCATTGTGGATACCGTTAAAACCGCTCTCGAACGCATTCCGCCCGAGTTGGCCGCCGATATAGTGGATAAAGGCATAGTAATGGCGGGCGGCGGCGCGCTGCTGGGGGGGCTCGACGTGTTGTTGCGCGAGCAAACCGGTCTGCCGATCATCGTGGCCGAAGACCCGCTTTCCGCGGTAGCGATGGGAGTGGGCAA
>JAKAGL010000080.1 GCA_021815535.1 bacterium | reverse complement strand
GGAAAAACAAACGAAAAGTTGACTAAAAACGGCCACCAAGGGAAAATCAGAACAATCAGCGTCGCTGACGCTCCGATGGGTGGCCGACTTCGGCGGAATCAGTGGCCGATTTCACCGGAATACGCACTTTGCGCTTAATATGCAATCGACAATGCCAAGAGACGGCTTTCGGGAAAACAGGGAAAGGGCCTCGGCCAACTCCGCACGGTCGGCATTGGCGATGCCCTTATAGTGCATCAAGTCCCGTAGTTTCCCGGCGGCTTCCTCTTTTGGGACCTTGTAGAACTTCGTCAAAACGTAGACGCATTCCACCAGCACACTTTCAAGTATCACCGCCTTTTCAGCGCCCGTCCTTACCTTCTCGAAAAACCTGGCGGCCTTTTCGTGATATTGCGGTTCGTCCGCAAGCAGGTATCGAAGGATAACGTTGGTATCAGGAAGCCTTTTTGCCGGATCTTTCACGCGCCACCCCTTCCCACACCTTTTCCCGCACATCTTTCAAGGGCACATGCTTTTTGGAATAGCGGCTTAACGAGCCGCCCACACTCTCTACCGGCTTGATGACAACCATTCCTTCAACCACGTCAAATTCAATAACGTTGCTTTTGAGGTACGCCCGTATCTCCTTCGGAATGGTCGTCTGCCCCTTGGAGGTAATTCTTGATGTTTTTATCGCCACATCATCCACCTTTCCCTACTTATAATTACTGCATTACTTCATATAATAGTAAGGCACGGGGAACGCCCCGTCAACCATAACCGTGCCGTGCGCATATCCCCGCCCATGTGCACAAATAACCGTCCTTTTTGTGCACATCGGGAAAATCCCCCTGTGTCCCCCTTTTCCTAAGGGGGATCTCTTGGCGCGATGCGCCAGCGCGGGCAGGAACGCCCAGCGCCGCCGGGGGAAAAATCAGCGGCGGTCGGCGCGACGGGCGTCCATAATGCGTTCGACGCTGCGGATGCCATCGAGGCCGCGCACTGTTTCCAATATCCTTTGCAGGTGATTGAGGTCCTCTATCTCCACCGTCAGATCCAGATCACCTTCCATCGCGCTGGTGGCGGTGACGGTGGCGGATGCGATATTCGCTTCGCAGCCGGCGATGGCGGCCGAGACCCGCGCCAAAATGCCGGGACGGTTGCGGCTTTTGATAAGGATGCGCACCGGGCGCAGCTGTTTTTTCGCGGCCGTCTCCCACCGCGCCTCCACCAGCCGTTCGGGATCGGCCTCCAGCGATTTAAGCGAGGGGCAGCTTTTGGCGTGGATCACCAGCCCGTGACCGGCCGAGATGTACCCCAATATCGGGTCGCCCGGCACGGGGTTGCAGCAGCCGGCGAAGCGGATCAACATATCGTGGATGTCGCCCACGCGCACCCCCAGGTTTTCCGTCACGCTGGCAAGATAGTTCTTGCGGCGGTTCTCCACCTCGCGCCACTTTTCGGCGGGCAACAGCTTGTGCAACACCGAGTAGGCCGACAGCGATGATATGCCAACCCGGTCGAGCATCACCTCGGCATTCTTAAAGCCAAGGGCCACGGCGGCGGATTCCATTGTCTCTTTCGTCCAATATTCTTTCAGGTCCAGCCCGTGGCGGCGCAGTTCGTTTTCCACGATCTCGTTCCCCAGCCGGAGCGATTCCACCTTTTGGGCATTGCGCAAATACGACTTTATTTTAGAGCGCCCGTGCGAGGTGACGGCGATCTTGAGCCAATCGCGCACCGGGTGCTGCTCGTTGGAAGTGAGCACCTCCACCACATCGCCGTTGTGCAGTTGGCAATCGGGCGGCACCGGCTTGCCGTTGACCAACGCGCCGAGGAAGTGGTTTCCCAACTGGGTGTGTATGCTATAGGCAAAATCAAGCGGGGTGGCGCCGGCGGGCAGGGCTTTCACCTCCTGCTTGGGCGTGAACACATAGACCTCGTTCGGGAAGAGGTCCATCTTGAGCGTGTCGATGAATTCTTCGGAATTGTCGACGCTGAGCCCCAGGTCCAGCAGACGCTTCACCCAGATGAAATTTTCGTCATCCTTCGAGGCGGGGCGTTTCCCCTCTTTGTAACGGAAGTGGGCCGCCACGCCGTCTTCGCTGTTGCGGTGCATCTGGGCCGAGCGTATCTGGAATTCCACGCGCCGGCCGGTTTGGGTGAGCACGGTGGTGTGTATGCTCTGGTACATGTTCTCCTTTGGCAGCGCGATATAATCCTTGAACTTGCCGGGGATCGGCTTCCACTTCGTGTGGATAAGCCCCAGCACCTTATAACAGTCGAGCAGGCTGTTCGTGATGATCCGCACGCCGATGAGGTCGTATATCTGGTCGAAATCCAGGTTTTGCTCGGTCATCTTGCGGTAAATGCCGTAAAAATGCTTGAAGCGCCACGACACCTGCCCTACGATCTTTTCCATCAGCATCAGTTCGCGCGTTTGGGCGCTGAGGCTGGCGATGAATTTATCCAGCTCCTCCTGCCGCTCTTTCATCAGCCCCTCGATCCGTTTGTACTCGAACGGCAGAAGGAATTTGAAGGCGATGTTCTCCAACTCCACCTTGATCCAATGCAGGCCCAGGCGGTTGGCCAGCGGGGCGTAGATATCCATCGTCTCCTGGGAAATGAATTTCTGTTTCTGCGGGGGAAGGAAATCGAGCGTCCGCATGTTATGAAGCCGGTCGGCCAGCTTGATGAGAACCACGCGCAGGTCCTTGCTCATGGCCAGGATCATCTTGCGCACGTTCTCGGCCTGCGATTCCTCCTTGCTGGCGAAGGTGAGGCGGCTGAGTTTGGTCAGCCCCTCCACCATCAGCAGAATCTCCTCGCCGAAGATCGAACGTATCTGGGCGGGATCGGCCTCGGTATCCTCCAGGGTGTCGTGCATCAGGGCGGCGGCGATCGCGGCGGGATCCATCTTCATTTTGGTGAGGATGAACGCCACCTGCATCGGGTGGCTCATGTACGGTTCGCCGGAGAGGCGCACCTGCCCCTTGTGCGCCGCCGAGGCGAACGCATAGGCGCCCAGAATCTTGTCCACCTCGGCATCCGGCTGGTATTCGCGGACGGCTTCTATGATCTCCTCAAGGTGTATCGCCCGCAGTGGCTGCATCATAGGATTTCTTCGCGGCGGCGGGTCAGCCGCCGGGGGGATGGCCCGTAAAAACAGGCCACCGTAATGTCGCTCCGGCCCCGGTTCGCCACCGCATGCGGCATTCCTTTGGGGATTTTGACGGCGGCATTCCGCGGGCGGAGCGTTCTGTTGCGTCCGTCCTGCCGAACGACCACGGCGGCGCCATCCCCGATGCAGATGAGGTATTCGTCATGGTGCGGGTGGGCATGGTTGCCGCGCACCGCCCCCGGCTTCAGGGTTGCGATATGGAAATCCTTGAGATTCCCGGCCTTGAGACGGAGCCCCAGCGTTGCCGACGCCGGGAAAACCACCATTCCGCGGTCATCTTTGAAAACACGCGCTTGTATTGTATTGATCTTTTTTTTCGGCATTATTTCTTTCCAAACACAAAGAGTGTGCATATATAATAGCCGCCATGTTTGGAACCCTGGTAAAGAAAATATTTGGCAGCCGCAACGACCGCGAGATTTCCCGGATACGGGAAATCGTCGCAGAGATCAACGGTTTGGAACCTTCTTTGCAGGCGCTTTCCGATGAACAGCTGCGCGGGAAGACCGGCGAATTCCGCCGGCGGATCGCCGACGGCGAAACGGTGGATGACCTGCTTCCCGAAGCGTTCGCCGTGGTGCGCGAGGCGGGCAAGCGGGTACTGAACATGCGTCATTTCGACGTGCAGCTCGTCGGCGGCATTGTGCTGCACGAGGGAAAGATCGCCGAAATGAAGACCGGCGAAGGAAAAACGCTGGTCGCCACCCTGCCGATCTACCTCAATGCACTGCCGGGCAAAGGGGCGCACCTTATCACCGTGAACGATTACCTCGCCCGCCGCGACTCGCAATGGATGGGCAGGCTGTACAATTTCCTCGGCCTCAGCGTGGGGGTCATCCAGCACGGCCTGAACGACGCCCAGCGCCAGGCGGCCTATAACAGCGACATCACGTACGGCACGAATAACGAATTCGGCTTCGATTATCTGCGCGACAACATGAAGTTCAGCGCCTCACAGTGCGTCCAACGCAACCTTCATTTCGCCCTGGTGGACGAAGTGGACTCCATCCTCATCGACGAGGCGCGCACGCCGCTCATCATCTCCGGGCCGGCGGAGGAAAGCACCGATAAATACGCCACCGTGGATACAGTCATCCCGCGGTTGCTGAAAAAAGACGTCTATTACACCCACGATGAAAAGGCGCGCACCGTCACCCTCACCGAAGAAGGGGTGGCCGCCGCCGAAGAAGCCCTGAAAGTGGACAACCTGTACGACCCGCACAACGTCGAGACGTTGCATCACCTCAACCAGGCGATGAAGGCGCATGTCGTATTCCAGCGCGACGTGGATTATGTGGTGAAAGACGGCGAAGTGCTCATCGTGGACGAATTTACGGGCCGCCTGATGCCCGGCCGCCGCTACAGCGACGGATTACACCAGGCGCTGGAAGCCAAAGAAGGGGTGAAGATCGAGAACGAGAACCAGACGCTGGCCACCATCACCTTCCAGAACTACTTCCGTCTGTATACCAAGTTGGCCGGCATGACCGGCACCGCCGATACCGAAGCGGCCGAATTTGAGAACATCTACAAGCTGGAAGTCATCTGCATCCCGCCCAACCGCCAGATGGTGCGCATCGACCAGCCGGACCTGGTCTACCGCACCGCGGAAGAGAAATACGACGCCATCATCGACGAGATCGTGGCGACCCACGAAAAGGGGCAACCGGTGCTGGTGGGGACCATTTCCATCGAAAAGTCCGAGAAGCTTTCCACCATGCTCAAGCGCAAGGGGGTCAAGCACAACGTGCTCAACGCCAAGCAGCACGAACGCGAAGCCGATATCGTGGCGCAGGCAGGGCGCAAGGCGTGGGTGACCATCGCCACCAACATGGCCGGCCGCGGTACCGACATCGTGCTGGGGGGCAATCCCGAAATGCTCGCCAAATCCGAAGGGCTGACCGAAGAATCCGAGGGCTGGGCCGAACGGCTGGCCGAATTGACCGCATCGTGCACCGCCGAGCGCGAGGACGTGCTCGCCGCGGGGGGGCTGAAGATCATCGGCACCGAGCGGCACGAAAGCCGCCGCATCGACAACCAGCTGCGCGGCCGTTCAGGCCGCCAGGGCGATCCGGGCGAAAGCCGGTTCTACCTCTCGATGGAAGACGACCTGATGCGCATATTCGGCTCGGAACGGCTTTCCAATATCATGGAAAAGCTGGGCATGGAAAAAGGCGAGCCGATCGTGCACAACATGGTAAGCCGCGCCATCGAAAACGCCCAGAAACGGGTGGAAGGGCATAACTTCGACATCCGCAAACACCTGCTGGAATACGACGACGTGATGAACAAGCAGCGCGAAACCATCTACGGCCAGCGCCGCCTGATACTGGACGGAGCCGACCTGCGGGAAGCGCTGCTGGATCTGGCCGACCAGACCGCCGAGGAATTCATTGCCGAGACGATGAACGAAAAAGCCCACCCCGAAGAATGGGATCTGGATGGGCTGAAAACGCGCCTCACCACCCACTTCGGCATGGCGGTGGAGATCGAAAAAGGGAAATACCTCAAGATCGGCCACGAGGCGCTGGCGTGGGACATCATGCTGCCCGAAGAGGTGCTCAACGCCATCGAAAAGGAGATCGAGAACCTTTACAACGCGAAGGAAGCCGAGATCGGCGCGGAACGCTATCAGGAGCTGAAGCAGTACATCATGCTGAACGTGATCGACCAGCAGTGGAAAGACCACCTGTTGATCATGGATCACCTGAAGGAAGGGATCAATTTCCGCGGGTATGCACAGAAAGACCCCCTCAGCGAATACAAAAAAGAAGGGCACGAACTCTTCGGTGACATGATCGACCGTTTCCGCCGCGAAGTGACCGGCGTTCTGTTCCGCGTTCAGGTGGCCGAGGAACGGAAAGAAGAACCGTTGGTGCAGCACCGGCCGGTCCCCAGGATGGTCGCCACCCACGGCGCACCGGCGGAAGAACCGCATACGGTGAAACGCGACCATGACAAAGTCGGCCGCAACGACCCGTGCCCCTGCGGCAGCGGGAAAAAATACAAGAAGTGCCACGGCGCCGGCCAGTAAGGCCGCGCCCTTTTCTCAGCCCGTTACCAGCCCCTCATAAAATTTCATTCGTTAATGATTTGGATTCCAGCTTGCGTGGGAATGACACCTTCAGATGTCGGCTTCGAAGCCGGCGGCGTTCTCGGTGATGAACTTGAAGCGGGCCTGCACGTCGCGCCCCATCAGGTCGCTGAAGGCCTTGTCGGTCTCTTCCGCGTCGACCAGCATGACCTGCAGAAGGGTGCGCCTTGATTTATCCATGGTGGTTTCTTTCAAAACGTTCACCGGCATTTCCCCCAGCCCTTTGAAGCGCGAGACGTCGATCTTCCGGTTCTTGTGCTTCGCCAGCACCTTTTCCTTCTCGGCGTCGTCGGCGGCGTAGATCACCTCATCCTTGCCCATCGTGATGCGGTACAACGGGGGCTGGCTGAGGTATATGTGGCCGTTATCGATGAGCGGCCTCATGTTGCGGTAGAAGAACGTGAGCAGCAGGGCGCTGATGTGCGCGCCGTCCACGTCGGCGTCGGTCATGATGATGATCTTGTTGTAGCGCAGTTTTTGCAGGTCGAACCCCGCGCCGATGCCGGTGCCGATGCTGAGCACCAGCGCCTGTATCTCGGCGTTCGCCTGCAGCTTGGCGTCGGCCGCGCTTTCGACGTTCAAAATTTTTCCGCGCAGCGGCAGGATCGCCTGCGTCTTGCGGTCGCGGGCCTGCTTGCTGCTGCCGCCGGCGCTGTCCCCTTCCACGATGAACAGCTCGCACTCGGCGGGGCTGGCGCTGGAACAATCGGCCAGCTTGCCGGGCAGCGTGAGGCGGTGCGACACCAGCCCCTTGCGGTGCACCTCTTCCCGCGCGGCGCGGCTGGCAAGGCGCGCGCGGGCGGCCAGCTCAACGCGGGCGATGACGGCATCGGCCACGGTGGGGTTTTCCAGCAGATACTTTTCAAACGCGGGGCGCACGACGCTTTCCACCTGCCCGGCCACTTCCACGTTGTTCAGTTTGTCCTTCGTCTGCCCCTGAAACTGCGGCTGGGCCACCAGCACGCTCAGGATGCAGGTAAGCCCTTCGCGCACGTCGTCGGCGGTGATGGGAAGCGCCTTCCCTTTCGGCAATTTGCGCTCCATCGCGTCGCGCACGGTTTTCACCAGCGCGCTCCGCAGGCCGGCCTCATGCGTGCCGCCATCGCCGGTGGCGATGCTGTTGCAGTAGCTTTCCATGCGGCTTTCGGTTTTTTCGATCCACTGGAAGGCCGCTTCCACCTTGATGGGCGAGGTGACGCTGACGAAGAACGGGGCGGGCATCACCCCTTTCTGCGCGCCGAGCACCTTGTTGATGTAGTCCAGAATGCCGTTCTCGAAGAAATAGCTCTTGGTTTCTTTCGTGCGGCGGTCGGTGACGCTGATCTTCAATCCCTTGTTGATGAACGCCTTGGATTCCGCCCGGTCGCAGATGGTCTTGAAGTTGAACTTCAGTTTGCCGAAGATCTCATGATCGGTGACAAAGTGCTGGGACGTTCCGTGCGCGCGCGTCGCCTCGCCTTTCCGCAGCTTGGTCTTCGGGACGCCGCGGCTGAACTCCTGATGCCAGGTGTAGCCGTCGCGCTTCACCTCCACCTCCAGCTTTTCGGAAAGCGCGTTCACCACGCTGATGCCCACGCCGTGCAGGCCGCCCGATGAGGAATAGTTCTTGTTGTGGAACTTGCCGCCGGCGTGCAGGGTGCACATGATGATCTCGAGCGCCGGTTTTTTGAATTTGGGATGCATGTCCACCGGTATGCCGCGGCCGTCGTCGGTGACCTTCACCGCGTTGTCGGCGGTGATCTCTATCTCGATGTGGGTGGCATAGCCGTTGATCGCCTCGTCCACCGAGTTGTCGACCGCCTCCCACACGAGGTGATGCATACCGGTGCTGTCGGTGCCGCCGATGTACATGCCGGGGCGCACCCGGACCGGTTCCAGCCCTTCCAGTACCGTTATGTCTTCGGCGGTATACTTACCCACGCGCCACCCCTATCAGTTTCTTTTTGCCGGAGCCGCCATATACGCGCCCGGCCTGCGCCCGCTGCCCCATATCCATGCCGCCCACTTTTTCCACCGCGTCCTTGCCGCCATCGAACATGAACGTGAGCGTGTTGGCCTTGTTCACCACTTTGGCGGCGATGATAACGTCCTTCGGGTCCATCTTGATGAGCTTCACGCCGGCGCCGGGGCCGGTGAGCAGCGGGACCTCCTCCACGGGGAAGAGCAGCCCCTTGCCGCCGTTGTGCGCGGTGTAAAGGTACTGCCCGTCCACCGGCATCACGTCGAACACGGCGTTGTCTTCCTTCACGTTGGCGTATTTGCGCCCCGCCTTGGTGGTTTCGGCGATGGCGGCGCGCGCGAACCGCAACCCCATGCCGTTTTCCATCACCGCCACATATTCCCCCTTCGGCTCCGCCCCGCTTCTGATGTGATCGAAGTGATCAACCGCCACCAGCCGTTCGCCGTCGCCGAACTTGAAGAAGCTCTGCACCGGATCGCCGAAGCCGGTGGTGGAGGGGATGTCGTAGACCTTGAGGGTGTACATCTTGCCGGCGGAGGTGAAGAAGCCGATATGCTCGGCGGTATCGGCCGGCAGCACTTTCAGCAGGGCGTCGCCTTCCTTGAAGCGGAGCTGCCCTTCATTCGGCTCGCTCTTCATCCTTTTCATCCAGCCGTTACGGCTGACGACGACGAAGCATTTTTCGTGCTGGATGAAGTCGTCGGCGGTGAAGGCCTCTTCCTCCGCGCCCGCTTCCAGCCGGGTGCGGCG
>JAKAGL010000079.1 GCA_021815535.1 bacterium | reverse complement strand
TTCCGATCTGGACAGGACGGCCGCCATGGTGAATAGCACCACTTTCCAGCGGTGGGACAGCGCGTATTTCAGCATTGCTATGTACCAGCGATCCATCGCATGAAATGCCCGGTCGAGGGCCCGGTAGATCGGCCCATGCGTTTCCTTGTCCGCCATCACCAGAAATCGTGAGCAAAGCATCGGCGTCAGCGTCATGGAAACGAACCACGAGGCGATGACGCCCACGGTAACGACCACCGCGAACGATTGGAAGAACCGCCCGATGATCCCGCCCATGAAGATCACGGGAAAGAAAATGGAGATCAGCGTCAACGTGGCCGCCAGCACGGCGAACACCACCTGTTGCGAGCCGTTGATGGACGCGGAAATCGGGTCCCGGTCGATGTGTTCACGGTGGCGGTAGATATTTTCCAGCACCACGATGGCGTCGTCCACGACCACGCCGATAAGCAGCAGCAGTGCCAGCAGCGTAAGGGTGTTGAACGTATAGCCGGAAAAATACATCGCGGCGATGGCGGTCAAAAGCGATACCGGTATGGCGGTGGCGATGATAAAGGTTGCGCGGAAACTCTTAAGGAACAGGAAGACAACGAGCGCCGCGAGTATCACCGACTCAACTATGTGTTCCTTGAGCGAATTCACCATTCCCTGGATAAATAAGCCGTCGTTGGATGCTTCTTGAATGACCAGCCCGGGGGGGAGCTGTGGAAGTATCTCACTTTTGAGCCGTTCCTGCACCTTGTGGATCACCTCTATGGTGTTGGAGCGGCTTACTTTTACAATCCCCAATCCCACGCTCGGTTTTCCGTTGAAGTTGGCAAGCTGGCGGTAGTCTGCCAGCCCGTCTTCCACCCTCGCCACATCCTTCAGGCGGATGGGCGCGTTATCCTTGTAGCCGATGATCATGCCGCGCATATCGTCGAGATTGTGAAACTCGGCGTCCAGTTTCACCAGATATTCCATGTGGGTACCGGATAGGAAGCCGCCCGGCAGTACCACATGTTCGCCCGCGAAAGCTCCCAGCACATCGTTGGCGGAAATTCCCAGCCCCGTCATGGCCGCCAGATCCATATTTATCCGTATTTGCCGTTTCCGTTCACCGCCGATGACCACTTCGCCAACGCCATCAATGTTCTCCAGCCGTTTTTTGACGACGTTGCGAGCATAGAGGTTAAGGTCTCCCAGCGTACGGTCGCCGCTGAGCGCCAGCCACATAACCGGCTGCGCCCCCACTTCCAGCTTGGCGACCACCGGATTGTCGATCCCTTGCGGCAGTTGACGCAGCGATTGGTTTACCTTCGCCTGCACCTCGTTAAACGCCACGTCGACGTTTTTGCTGAGATCAAACTCAATCACCACCATCGACACGCCCGGCGAACTGGTGGACTGGATGTGGTTGATGCCTGGCACGGAGTTGACGGCCGCTTCGATGATGTTGGTGACGTTGGAATCCATAACATTGGGGTTTGCCCCCGCCATCGTGGTCATAACGGTGATGATGGGGAACTCGATCTGCGGGAAGCGGTCGATCCCCAGCCGCGTGTAGCCAATATAGCCCAACAGCATCAGGACGCCGCTCATCATGTAGGCGAGAACGTGCCGGCGTATCGACAGCTCGGGCAACGTCATCGCGCGTTGTCCGCAGGGGAAGAAACTTTCACCGCCGCGCCGTCGGTGAGATAACTGGCGCCGTCGGCTGCGAGGGTTTCATCCCCCTGGAGTCCGCTGATGATTTCCACCATACCACGTTGCCGTTCGCCGGTCTTTACCGGTATGGCGCGGACTTTGTCACCCATGATCGCATAAACTACTTCGCCGACGGGACGTAGCACCACGCAGAGCGTTGGAATCTGCACCGCATCCTGGTGTACCCCCAAAAGGACCGAGCCTGTGACACTGGCACCCGGCATCCAGCCGCCGGGGTTGTCTTTGTTCACAATAACGTCAATGGAACGGCTGCCAGTGGTGATTGCCGGACGGATTTCAGAGATTTTCCCCTCCATCACGCTGTCTGGAGTCGTGGGGCTGGTTATCCGCACGGCTTGTCCGACAGTAAAACGGTTAGCGATGGATTCGGGAAACGGCAAATGTATCTGCAACCGGGTGCCTCCGGCGATAACAAACATCGCTTTGCCGGGGGTTACATAGTCCCCCTCGGCGACAAGCCGGGTTTGCACCTTTCCGTCGAGTGGAGAGGTGATGGTGGCCCTTTTCAGGTCGCGGGTGGCCGCGGCAAGCTGGCTTTCCAGCGCGATCAGCTGTGCTTGGGCGTCATCATATTCGTTTTCGGGGATAACCTTTTCGGTAAAAAGATTTTTCAGCCGGGCCATGTTTTTTTCCGCGTTTGAAGCCGCTGCGAGGGCCGCTGCATGCCGCAGCTTCAGGTCGCCGTCATCGATTCTCGCCAGCGGCTCTCCAGTGCGCACCGTGACGCCGTTGTCCACCAGCACGGCATTCACGCGGCCGCTTACTTCGGCCGAAACGGCGGGCTCCTCGCGGCCTTCGATGTAGCCAACCGATTCTTCCCGGATCTCAACGGGACGCAGTTCTGCCTTCGCGGCGGTAACCGGTACGGGATGGGGACCTTTGTGGGCCAGCGTCTCCCCTTTTTTATTGCAGCCGCCCGTTAGCGCCAATGACGCGGCGCATACTACCGCAGCCATCTGCCTGTTTCTTCTGGAGCCGAATATGTTCATCGCGCGTTCTCCCTTTTCCGTTACCGCGACCTGATGCCGTTGAGCAATATCTCAGAAACCGTTTTAACATAGCCTTCGGGGTCATCTGCGAACGTTACTTCGCGGTAGTGCCTAAGCACATCGTTATTTTGGAAGAAAAAAATGTTTGCCGCCAACACCAACGCCGTCACCGCGGCGGGGTCCAGATCTTTACGCAACTCGCCGTTTTTTTGCCCTTTGCGGATAAGCGTAGTGAGCGTGGAAAAATTCCGGGCAAAGCCGCTTTCGGCGATCTCGCGCCCCCGTTTGCGGCCGTTGGTCAGCAATTCGCGCAAGATAAGCCGTGACATGTCCGCATGGCTGTGCATTCCCTCGATATGCGCTTGGGCGAAAAGCTCAAGTTTGCGCCATGCCGTTCCGCCGCTTTCTTCAACGTTTTCCAGCAGTGTTTTAATCCCTTCGGCGGCAAAGCGCAGCGCCGCCTGATGCAAATCATCTTTGGCGCGGAAGTGATGGTAGATGTTGGCTTTGCTTGTGCCGGCCTCTTTGGCGATGGCGTTCATGGAAACGGCGGCGAACCCGTGTTTGGAAAAAAGCTTTTCCGCGGCGGCAAGTATGCGATCCACGACAGGGCACTCTTTGCCCGCAGTTTTCTTGACGCAAACGGTTTTTGCCATAGATGATCCTCCGGAGTTTTTATGCCCGACCAACCGGTCGGTCAGTGCCCATTATCCAACAATTCCCGGGGTTGTCAAGCGAGACAGAAAGCAGCGCTTCACCCCCGCCTTTTTTCCGCGGCAATACGCGGCTGGGGCGGCAACCCCTTTTTCTTGCCGCGCTGCCCGCTCACCCGGTATCCTGTTTCCATGGTGCGCGAAGAGAGGCGGTCCGGCTATACCCTTATAGAGTTGCTTATCGTGATGGCGGTCATTGCGATGGTAGCGGCGGTGGGCATACCATTGTTTGCGCGATCGCTAGACCGGGCGGAACTGAAGTCAGCCGCCGGGGAAATGGCCTCATTGATGCGGCTGGCACGCCAAGAAGCTATTGCGCGCAAAACGGTTTTTTCTACAGTTATAGACCCCGCACGGAAAGCGGCCTATGCCATCGAAGGACGATTTGATGCCGGGAACCCGGCCGAGCCGTTCAACGGCGCGGTGGTAACGGTCCCCCAAGCCGCAAGGATATGGACGCCCAACGGGGGGCTCCTGCTTTTGGAGTTTAGCCCGGCCGGAACCGCCACCGCCTGCGATTTCTCCGTAACATCCACGAAGGCGGTTGGCCCCGACGACGAAAACGGCTACCGCGTCACCCTCGATCCGCTCTCCGGGCGGGCGCGGGTGACACGCAATAAGGCCACGGTTAAATGAAACGGGTGATTTTATCTGCTCCCGGCTTCACGCTGCTGGAGATACTTGTCGCCGTCACAATCCTCGCCGTTTCTTTTACCGCCATCTTTCACCTTTACGGTGGTACGCTCCGCAATATTGAACGGGGAGAACATTACGCGCGCGCGGCGGTGCTGGGTGGCGAAAAACTGGAAGAGCTTTTATCCAACAGTCCCTTTCCTCCGATGAACGAACAGGGTATTTTCCCCGACAATCCGGACTATTCATTCAAAACCACCATTGAGGAATATCAGGAAGCGGTAGGGCGGAAGGATAAAAACATCCCGCGCGATGCCGCCGAACGGATAGCTCTTTACCGCTTGGCGGTGAAGGTCGAATGGAAAGATGGCACCGCATCAAAAGAACTTGTCCTGAACACCCTCAAGGCGGTGGTGGAGCCAAACCAATGAAGAACCAGCGCGGTTTTACCCTGCTTGAGCTGCTGATAGCCATCACCCTGCTCGCGGCAATTACAGCCATTCTCACGGCCGGGTTTCAGCTTTCTCTCCGTTCGTGGGAGGCGGGGAGCGACCTGATGGAGAGACATTATGATTTTACCGAAGGAATGGGCCTTATCGAGGGCCAGCTCAAAAGTGCGCGGGCAGTCAACTTTGTGAACGAGAAGAACGAAAAGGCTGTCGCCTTTCACGGTGAGGTGGAGAAACTTCTCTTTGTTGCGAATACCTCGCGGCTTAAAGCGTTGCCGGGCGCCGACGGCTTTTATCTGCAGAGACTTTCGTTCGATGCTGATAAGAAGATGCTGCTATTTTCCGAAGCGCCGTTTGATCCGCATACCCCGGTCGAGAAAGTGGAATGGACGGACATCCCGATGGGGGAAGGGGCAATCAATAAATTCAAATGCGAGTATCTCTACCATGAAGGGACGGGGAGCGACATCAAGGATGTCTGGCGCGAAAAAAGCGTTGACGACAAAAACAGGGATGTGGACGTAATGCCACTGGCGGTGCGCTTCTCGCTGACGATGGAGGAACATGCTGATCCGTTTGTGTGGCCGCCGCTTACCGTGTGGATTGAGCCCGGTTCCCTTATAGCGCCGGAGGTTGCGCGATGAAGCGGGTAAGGAGCGAAAAGGGCATTGCGCTTCTGCTGGTTATCTGGCTATTGGTGATTTTGTCGGCGCTCGCGGCCGATATGGCCATGAACGCGCGTGGCGATATCGGGGCGGTACGGAATTTCAAAGAGGGGCGCGAGGCGTACTATCTCGCCCGGGCCGGTCTCCAGATGGCATACGCGGAATTGCTGGAGGATTTCGATTATGTTTACCTCAAAGACGGACAGGATATTCTGGGACGGGCGGGAGATGATCTAAAAGAACCTGAATTTTCACCCCGCCAAGTGGCATTCGGCGGCGGATTGGTGAGTTATGTCATTACCGATGAGAACGCGAAACTGAACATCAACGTACTGGCCCATGACGAAGGGGGGCTGCGGCGTCTTTTCGCAACGCTGTTTCCGGATGGGATTGGAGGGGCGGATACGGCCATCGACAGCATCCTCGATTGGGCCGATGCCGACGAGTTTCACCGCCCAAATGGTGCCGAGAGCGACTACTATCAATCGCTAAACCCTCCCTATAACGCAAAGAATGGCGATTTCGACAGTGTGGCGGAACTGCGCCGGGTAAAGGGAGTTTCACACGAAATGTTCGCCGCATTGGAAAAGGTTCTCACCGTTTACCCGGTTGGAGCGCTGAATCCCAACACCGCAACGGCCGAGGCGTTGCTGGCCTCCGGCATGGCGCAGGACAAAGTGAGCGCTATCATGGATGCGCGCGATCACGGCACTGTTCCCGACCCGAACGGCAAGTCGGACACTTTTGCAATTGTCGCTACCGGCCGCTTTGAGGGGAGCGCGTTGACCCGCTCGGTGCGGGTGGTTGTGCGCAAGAAGGCTCCGCGCCGCCTTATGGTGCTTGATTGGACCGATGATTATTACGAACCCATCCCGTCAAAGAGACCGCCTCCCGTTCCTGCCGCGCCGTCCCATTCTGTCCGTTAGTGTTGTTTTATGGAAGCTGGTTGATGGCATTATGAAATAAATTTTCCGGCTGTTTTCATTCCCTCCGTCTTGTAAACTCACTGTGTCATGAAAAAGCTGATACGCGGTATTGTTGAGTTCCGGAGCAAGTTACGCCCGGAGTATGCCGAGACCTTCGCCAAACTGGCATTGGGGCAGAACCCCGATACCCTCTTCATCGCCTGTTCCGACAGCCGTGTGGTGCCGAATCTTTTTGCTTCCACCGAGCCCGGAGATCTCTTCGTCATCCGCAACGTCGGCAATCTCATCTCCCCGTGCGGAGCCGACGGAGTTTCGCTTGGGGATGTATCGGAGGCGGCGGCCATCGAGTACGCGGTTCTCTACCTCGGCGTATCCAACATCGTGGTTTGCGGCCACTCTGAATGCGCCGCGATGAAGGAGTTGATAACCGCAAGCGCGGGGGTCGACATGCCGATGTTCAAGACCTGGCTCTACAATGGGTATCCGTCACTGGCCCGGATGGATGCATCCACATGGATAGACAATAGACTTTTACCGCATAACCGGCTTTCGCAGGCGAATGTCATTCAGCAGTTGGAGCATCTCAAGAGCTATCCTTCTGTGAAAAAGCTGATGGATGCCGGAAAGCTTTTTTTTCACGGGTGGTGGTTCGATATCGCCCGCGCCGAGGTGTTTGCCTACGAAGAAGATCTGGGTTTCGTGCTGATCGATGAGACGGAAGCGCAACGCATAATCCGGCGGATGGATAGCAAAATTTCCTGACCGGTGACGGGGGAGCAACAGGTATCCTTTCCCGCCGCAGAAAAGAGGCCGTCTTTAGTTCCCGAAAAAAATATGGATTCCGCGCCATAGGGATCTGCTGGTGGGAAGAGGTGGCAGAAGGGGTCTTGCTTTTAGCATTTCCCGGAAAGCTGAAAAGCAAAACCCCGGTTATTCCACCGTATCTGTCTAGAGAATCGGGGCGTCCTTATTCTCTTTCTTGCCTGCGGCGTATTTTTTGAAGGATTCCCTTCCTTCTTCATGCCACCAGTCTTCGTAGTGTTTCCAGTCCCCGCATTCGCTGGTAGACTTTCGGGTCCATCCGCACCATCCACCGTGGCGGTGGCCATGGTAGCTGTGCCGGTGTCCCATGGAACCGAACAGCAGGCGCGCCAGAATCAGCAATCCCAACGCTTGTACATAGGAAATTGTTCCCAGCGTGAAAATGCCGGGGATCAGGGCATTCCAGATCAGTTGCACTACAAATCCGACAATCAGAATCAATGCCACGGCAAATAGAGCACATCCAAAGCAACGGCAGTAGCAGTGCCGGTTGGTGCACTCTTTTTTATCAGACGCACATTTATCAAACATGGCTTTTTCCTTTCCGTCATTGGTTAACAACACGGATAAGCGGTTTTCGCTCTTATCTATATTTTACTTCCGATTTTGGTTTGCGTGTTTTTTATCAAGAATTTAAAGGAATCGTTTAAAGATGAAAAAAATGGGGTGGACAGTGGGAGGTGCCCACCCCTAACCGGAGAGGAGGAAATAGTAGGTATTTCCTCTTGCTGTAGATATGAAGCAAACCTTGTGCCAACGTATTGCCCTTTGTTATCAATGGGATATGCTTGGATGGCTGCTAAAAAGTGTATACAAAAGTGCCAGTAAATATGAAAATAGTTATACATACTCAGGACGTAATATTCAGAGCGAATCGGATTCTTTGAAAAAAAGCTATGAGGCGGCAAGGTGATGCAATAGAATAACCCCATATGCAAATACATATCAATCCAAGGCTGACCATATCTTCGGGCCAATGGCGTGTTGCGCGCTCGAACGTTGCATTCACCTTTCCTGTCCGCCTTCTCCTCCTAAGCCTTTAATTCCCCTACGGCTTCAGGTGCCACTTTTTCGCCAATTATGGCGGCAATCGTTTAATATAGGCAGGATAGAGGATTAAAATATGGCTAATATAACCATTTTCGATACCACGTTGCGCGACGGCGAACAGTCACCCGGTTTTTCCATGAATATTGAGGAAAAACTGCAAATGGCCCATCAACTGGCGGCGTTGAATGTGGACGTGATAGAGGCGGGCTTCCCTGTTACCAGTGAAGGGGATTTCGCCGCGGTGAACCTGATCGCAAAAAAGGTTCGGGGGCCGGTTATCTGCGGTCTGGCCCGTATGGTTGAAAAAGACATTACGGCGGCCGGGATGGCGCTGAAACCCGCCAAGCGGCGGCGTATTCACGTCTTCATCAGCACCTCAGGGATACATATGAAGCACAAGCTGAAGAAGACGCCCCCCGAAGTTCTGGCCATGACCAAAGTCGGCATTGCCATGGCCCGCAAATATACCAAAGACATCGAATTCTCATGCGAGGATGCCACCCGCAGCGATCCGGCCTTTCTGTACGAGATCATCTCCGCGGCGATAAAAGCAGGCGCCACCACCGTCAACATACCGGATACGGTCGGTTACGCCATCCCCGTGGAGTACGGGACGCTGATTGCCGGCATCGTAAGCAATGTGCCGAACATAAAGGATGCGGTCATCAGCGTACATTGCCACGATGATTTGGGGCTGGCGGTGGCAAACTCGCTGACCGCAGTCCAGAACGGCGCACGGCAGATCGAATGCACCATCAACGGCATCGGCGAACGGGCGGGGAACGCATCGCTGGAAGAGGTGGTGATGGGGTTAAAGGTTCGCCGCGACAACCTGAAGCACGGTACCGGCATCCATACCCGGGAGATATACAAGACCAGCAAACTGCTCACCGCCATCACCGGCATTCCAGTGCAGCCAAACAAGGCAATCGTCGGCGCCAATGCATTCGCCCATGAATCGGGTATCCATCAGGATGGCGTGATGAAACGTCGCGAAACCTACGAGATCATGACGCCGCTGGAAATCGGCCTCTCCGAAAACAGGATGGT
>JAKAGL010000078.1 GCA_021815535.1 bacterium | reverse complement strand
ATGCCGGCCCGAAAGACCATGTCATCCTGAAAAAGGAAGGGCACGAACTTGACCGGGTGATCAACTACGGCTGGTTCGACATCATTGCCAAACCGATCTATATGGCGCTGCTTTGGATCAATGGATTCGTGGGGAATTATGGCTGGACCATCATCTTCCTTACCGTCTTCATCAAATCGCTCTTCTGGCCGATGACGCAGACCAGTTTCCGCTCAATGGAAAAAATGCGCGCCGTTCAGCCGCAGCTTAAAAAACTTCAGGAGCGCTACAAAAACGACAAGGTGAAACTGAATGAGGAGATGATCGCGCTCTACCGCGAGCACCGGATCAATCCGTTATCCGGCTGTCTTCCCATCATCCTGCAAATACCGGTCTTCGTGGCGCTGTACAAGGTGCTGCTGGAATCGATCGAGTTAAAAGGCGCCCCCTTCATCTTGTGGATACACGACCTGGCGATGAAAGACCCGTATTACGTGTTTCCCGTGCTCATGGGCATCTCCATGTTCGTGCAGCAGAAGATGTCTCCTTCCTCCACCGACCCTGTCCAGAAAAATCTCATGCTTATCCTTCCGGTGGTTTTCACCGCGATGTTTATTAATTTCCCGGCAGGGCTGGTGGTCTACTGGCTGGTGAATAACCTGCTCTCGATCCTCCAGCAATACATGATACGGTTACAAAAGAAAGAGGGCTAACGCAATGGAGTGGACAACAGCTGAAGGAAGATCGTACGAAGAGGCGGTCGCCGCCCTGCTGAAAAGCATGGGGGCCGACAGAAGCGAAGTTGAGATAGAAGACCTGGGCGATACCAAGAAGCTCTTTGGCCTGGGTGGAACGGTGGCAAAGGTCCGGGGACGCCTCCTGGAAGAATCGTTCGGCGAATCTCCCGCCAATCACCGGCCCCGCACAAACGGCTCCGCGCCGAAAACGTTTGCGGCCAAGCCGTCAGCGTCGAAATCCGCGGCCGCCGATGCGTTGGGGGACATCCCCGAAAAAATGCGGGCCTTCCTTGAAGACATCGTGGAAAAAATGAATATCAAGGACGCCGGGGTTGAGATCCTCTCCAGCGAAGGGCAGATCGTGCTTAATGTCACCGGTGTCGAGGGCGGCATCCTGACCGGCAAGAACGGCGAAACGCTTGATGCCTTGCAGACGCTGGTGGAAATCTACGCGGGCAGGCTCAACGGCTCGAAATTCCCTTTTGTGGTAGATGCCGAAAACTACCGGCAGCACCGCGAAGAAAAATTGCGCGCCTTGGCCGAAAAATCGGCGGAGAAAGCCGTTAAGACGGGCCGGAAGGTTTTTCTGGGTCCAATGAAACCGGCTGAACGTAAAACCATTCATGCATTCCTGCAAAATGATACGCGGGTAAAGACCCATAGCCAAGGAACCGGCGATAACCGCCAAGTGGTTATTCACCCGGAAAAATAACTGGGGCGCCGGGTGGAGCCCCCCGTTACAGAACGGCTATTGTCCCCGGCGGTAAATACCGGTAGAATCTACCCAATGATTTTAATGGGATTCGGGGCATTATTTTCTTTGTCCATGGGGCGGGTGCGGTGAAAAAAACGTATTCCGAACCAACGGTAGGTATAAGAATCGGCACGCCTGAGGCCGACAAACTCATCGTCGAATACGCCCCCCTGATCAGATTCATCGCCCAACGCATCGCCGTCCGGCTTCCCCCGCACATCGAGCTTGACGACCTTACCAGCGCCGGGGTAATGGGCCTTATCGACGCCATCGGGAAATTCGACCCGTCCAAAGACACCCAGTTCAAAACGTACGCCGAAATCCGTATTCGCGGCGCGATATTGGACGAGTTGCGCTCGCTGGATTGGGTTCCGCGCTCCGTGCGGCAGCGCGCCACCGAGATATCCCAGGCCTACGCCGCTGTTGAACAGAGGATGGGGCGCGCCGCCACCGACGAGGAGATCGCCTCCGAGCTTGGCCTGCCGCTGGATGAATTTTATAAACAGTTCGGAAACGCCAAAAGCGCCCCCCTGCTGAGCATTGAAGACCTCGGCGGGCTGGGAAAAGACGGGGAAAAACGCGACATCATGGAAGTCCTGGCCGGATCGCCCGATACCGACCCCCAGATGATGGCCCGCGTGACCGAAGTGCGCGAGATCATCGGCCGCGCCATCGATCAGCTTCCCGAAAAAGAACGGTTGCTGGTATCGCTGTATTACTACGAAGAATTGACCATGAAAGAGATTGGCGAAGTGCTCGGCATTACCGAGTCACGTGTTTCACAGCTTCATACGCGCGCCGTCATGCGCCTGCGCGGTAAATTGCTCCGCTACATCCAGACAGACGACGACCTGCGCGAGTAGATGCGCGCCGGTCTCAGCCGATCACCCAGTGGTTTTCCAAGGACGGCAGCACAACAGTGAAAAGAACGCCGCCGTTATCGTTGCGTGCGGTGATCGTTCCCTGATGGTTCTTGATGATCCCGTGTGAGACGGACAAGCCCAAGCCGGTCCCCTTCCCAACCTCTTTGGTGGTAAAAAACGGATCAAACACTTTGTTCACCGCCCCTTCGGGGATCGGGGGACCGTTGTTCCATATCCGCACTTCAACCGTTCCTTTGTTATTAAGCGTGCTGATCCTGATGGTCCGCTTGCCCGGCTGATTCTTCAGGAAGAAGAATGCGTTGTTCAGGATGTTCATGAACACCTGCTGGAGTTGATACTGATCCCCCATCACCTGATGAAGGCCGGGGGCGTAATCCTTTTCAAACGACACGTTATTCACCTTGAATTCGTACTCGATCACATCCGTGGTCGATTGCAGCACGTCATTGAGCGAAATTTCCCCTTTGCGGGGCGTGTGGCGGTGGGAAAATCTCAGCAGGTTCTGCACTATGCGCGAGCAGCGAAGCGCCTCGCTATGTATCTTTCTCACGTCGGCGAGCGCCCCCTCCTGCCCCCTGAGTTCCTCCAGCAGGAATTCGGAATAGCCGACAATACCGGCCATCGGATTATTCAGTTCGTGGGCGATGCCGGCGGCCATTTCGCCGATGGACGCCAGTTTCTCACTCTGCAGAAGCTGCGACTGGAGTTGCCGGTTCTCAGTTACGTCGATAACAAGCTCGATGACCCGAGTTACCGCCGCACCGGCGTCGGCCACGGGGGTGATGCTGACAAAATAGTGGCGGACATCGCCCGGGCCGACTGCAAGGCTTACCTCCTCTTTCACGGCCTTGCCGGTGCTGAATGCCGCGGCCGCCGTACAATCGTGCTCCTTGCCCATGAGACAGAGCAGGCAGTCTTCCCGGCGGTTCAGCGCTTTTTCGGCCGTGGCGATAATGTCGCGATAGCGGCTGTTGCTCCATTCAACCTGCAACCCGGGACGGAAAACCGCGATACCCGCCCCCATTGAGCTGACAATGCGGTCCAGATTCTCTTTTTGGCTCCGCAACATCAATTCATATTCGTGCCGCTCGGTCACATTGTGCAAATACACCTGGTAGATAAAACCTCTCCCCTCCTTGCGGGGCAGGAGGGTTACGCTGCTTTCAAAATGGAGCGTACGGCCTTCAGGGGTGGTGATGGCCTGTTCATGGGTCAGTGTCCCCTCTTTCCCCGCAAGAAGGCGGATGTTTTCCATGAAGGTATCTGCCTGGCCCAGCAAATCGGTGAATGGCGTGCCGATCAATTCGTCGCGCGATCTTCTGGCAAACGTTTTCACGCCGCCGGTATTCGTTTCGGTGATAAGAAGCCCCGAATCGAGTATGAATATGGGGTCAGGATCGGCTTCAATAAGCATTTGGTACTTGTTCTCCTCGGCCACCAGGGCCGCCCCCAGGCGGGCCTTTTGTTCGGCCACCAGCCTTCCGATCACCATCCGGTAAGCCAGGAACCCGCCCGCCACGACAAACAGCAACAGGGTAAAAACAACCGCGGTGCGCACTTGTTGCACATCGTGCACCAGCCCCATCACATCGTTAAAACCGGTTTCGGAAACGATCACCCACTGATTCTCCCCCAATTCCACCGGCATGATGGCAAGGAGATCGCGCTGGGTGCCGCCGTGCGCCATCACATCGTAGGCGCCTGCCCCTTTATTCCGCAGAGTGGCAATTTCGCCGGCGTGATAATCAGGCGACATCACCATCGAGCAATACACCAGGTTTCCTTCACGGTCGAAAATCCACCGGTGGCCGTACGACTGCGTCCCCCGGTCATAGTCTGATATAACGTTCTCAACAAATCCCATATCAACAGAGAGGACTACCCGCCCCACGGTTTTCCCTTCGTATGACAGCGGCGCCGATACGTCGATGAGGCGTCCCGGCGCCCCTTTCACCTCGTGCGGTTTTGATATCAGAAACCCATGTTCCGCCACTTTTGCGGCGGGCTGGAACAGCCCCTCTCCGCCATCCTGAACCGTTTTCACCTCCCGGCCCGCCTTCGCCAAATCTATCAGCGGTTGACCGCTGGCGCCGATGAGCATGAACCGGAGATACGTGGGGCTCCGCTCCAACAGGGGAGCCAGTTCATCCCGGGAAAGTTGAACAAGGACAGGGAACGATGGATTCAGTTTGCCCGCCGCCAACCGCGCGGGAACATCCGTCGCCGCCAGGTGCGATGCGATTATCTTAAGCATCCCCTCGGTTGCGTCAAAATGATCGGTGATGTGGCTTTTAAGATGCTTGGTGAGACGCAACTGCTCCTCGTTGAACCGTTGGGCCATGTAGCGTTCAATGCCGCCGCTGAGGTTATCGAACATGAATCCGATGGCCGCCACAAAGGCTATAAGAAGCGCAATCGTAATCCCGAAGATGCGCTGGATTTTCTTTTCAGTCATCAGGCTGTGAACCCCACTCTGTCTATCCCGGTTGATTGAAATAATTCAATCCCCCGCCTACTCCTATCAGGTTAGTATTACATAAAAGATATGATGACCGAAAAACATAATTTAAAGATAAAAAAGGCTTTCCCCATCGAACGCGCCATCGCGATACTCCGCAAGGAGGTGCCCCGTTATACCGTCCCGATAGTAAGCCGCTACGTGCAATCCCCTTTCAGGGTGCTGATATCCACGCTCCTTTCGCTCCGCACCAAAGACAAAACCACCGCAACCGCCGCGCAGCGGCTTTTTGCGCAGGCCGATACGCCGGAAGCCATTTTGCGGATTCCTCTGGAAACGCTGGAGAAGATCATTTATCCGGTTGGTTTTTACAAAAACAAAGCCGCAACCCTGCACCACGTAAGCAGGACACTGCTGGAAAAATACGGCGGCAAGGTGCCAAGCGATCTGGACGAGTTGCTCACGATAAAGGGGGTCGGGCGGAAAACCGCCAATCTGGTGGTGACGCTCGGCTTCAACCTGCCGGGGATCTGCGTGGACGTTCATGTGCACCGGATCAGCAACCGCTGGGGCTACGTTAAAACCGCCGCGCCGGACGAAACGGAAACCGCGTTACGGAAAAAACTGCCGAAAAAATACTGGATCGAATATAACGACCTGCTGGTGACTTATGGACAGAATGTCTGTCTGCCCGTTTCCCCCCGCTGTTCAACATGCCCGTTGGCGGCCTTCTGCCCCAAGAACGGCGTGACGCGCCACCGATAAGGAAAACCGCGTGCCGGGCACGCTTCAAGATGTGATTATTATTGCTGTGCTGCGGCCCTCTCTCTTCATGAAAGGATACTGAAAGGAGGCCGCCACGCCCTGAATGAAGGGTGTTGCTTCTATTCTTCGGCGGACGGCGGTGCGGCGGGATGGTTGCGGGTGCGGTACCCTCTTCTGGCAGCGGCGGGGGGAGGCGTTTGCGCCGGAGGCTTTTCCTTTGGGGGAACGGGCTGTACCGCCGGTTGTGGAGCCGGCTTGGCGGCAACGGTTTCCATGCGGGTTGTCTGCCAGGTGATGTTGTAAGAGTAGCTGGTCAGTTCGGCGGCCGGCACGGGCGCCACATACACCACGTTTGATGTTTCCCCTGGATCCATGGCGCCTGCGGCCCCGACCGGCACTTCGAATGATCTTGTCTGTTCTTTCGTCTTTATGTCAATGTGCAGGATTACCGCCTGCGCCTTGTCCTTCATTTCATTTTTCACTTCGCCTTTGAATCCGCATTTTCCATCTTCCGTCGCCGCCAAATTGAGAGAAAGCACCTTTACGGCATTGCCGTTGGGAGCCTCCCCTTTACTTGTGCCGGCGTTTTCAGTTTCATCGGGCGGAACATTTTTTACGATAACCACCGTGCTGGCGGATAGACGGAATTCGGCTGGAACATCATCCATGGAATTGGCGAAGACCCGCTTTCCTTTCCCATCCGTGTAACGGTACATCCGGTAGGAATCCGCCGAAGCGGCGGCACAATACCACAGGGATGCCGCCATGCAGAGGGTTATAGCAAAAAGCTTTCTAAACACGGGGTTTATTCTACCCCACTAGCGGTGCCGGATTCAAAACGGGAGCCCGGCACGGCAGCGCGGGCCGCCGTTACCGGCGGTAACGCAGGTCGGGCTGGCGCGCCGCCTGTGTTTCATCCATGCGTTTCACCTTCACCGCCACCGGCGCGGCGGCAAGCGAATCAGGGTCGCTCTTTGCCGTTTCGGCGATCTCCTTCATGGCGGCGATGAACGAATCCATCGTCTCCACGCTTTCGGTCTCGGTCGGCTCGATCATCATCGCCCCTTTCACGATCAGCGGAAAATAGATCGTGGGGGGGTGGAAACCCCGGTCAATCAGCCCCTTGGCGATATCGAGGGTACTGACGTGGTGTTCCTGCTGATACTTGTCCGAAAGCACGCACTCGTGCATGCAGGCCCCCTCGTACGGCACGTGGTAGACCCCCCGCAACTTCGCCAAAATATAATTGGCGTTGAGCACCGCCGTTTCGGATGCCTGTTTCAGACCCGCGCCCCCCATCGTCAAGACATACGCATAGGCGCGCAGATAGACGCCGAAGTTGCCCCAGAACGCGTTGAGCGCCCCGATACTCTTGGGCCGGTTGAAATCCAGATCATAGCGCCCGTCGCGCAGCGTTACCCGCGGCACGGGCAGGTACGGTTCGAGGGATTTCTTCGCCAGCACCGGTCCGCTGCCAGGCCCGCCGCCGCCGTGCGGGGTGCTGAAGGTTTTGTGCAGGTTCATGTGGCAGACGTCTATCCCCATATCGCCGAAGCGGGCTTTGCCCATCACGGCGTTGAGGTTGGCCCCGTCGCCGTAGACCAGCCCGCCTTTGGCGTGCACGATATCGCAGACTTTTTTGATGTTCTTTTCAAACATCCCCAGCGTGTTGGGATTGGTCAGCATGAGCGCGGCGGTTTCTTCGTCCATCTCCTTTTCCAGCAAAGCCAGGTCGATCATGCCGTCCGGCCCGCTGGGAAGCGTGACGGTAGCGTAATCGCACAGCGAAGCGGAGGCCGGGTTGGTGCCGTGGCCCGAATCGGGGATGATCACTTTTTTGCGGGGGTTCCCTTTTTCGGTGTGATACGCGCGGATAAGAAGCAGTCCCGCCAGTTCCCCCTGCGCGCCGGCCGCCGGCTGCATCGACGCCGCATCCATGCCGACGATCTCGCAGAGCATCCGCTCCAGATCGTACATCACACGCAAGGCCCCCTGCGCGGTGGACGCATCCTGCAATGGGTGAAGGCCCGCAAAACCTTCCAGCCGGGCGGCCGCTTCGTTCACCTTCGGGTTGTATTTCATGGTGCAGGAACCGAGCGGATAAAAATTGCTGTCCACCCCGTAATTCCATTGGGAAAGCCGGGTGAAATGGCGCACCGCTTCCGGTTCGCTCACCTCCGCCAGCCCTTCCACCGGACCGCGCAATAACGCGGACGGGATGGAGGCGGCAGGGTCGGTTTCGGGAAATTCGCTTTTCGGCACGTCGCAGCCGCGGCGTCCCTTGCGGCCGTGTTCGAAGATCAATGGCTCGTTGAAAACCAGTCCGCGCGCGCCGGGTTGTTGCGCCATATTATGCTCCCACCGCTTCGATCAACCTGTCCATATCCCGCTTGGCCGTAAGCTCGGTAACGGCCAGCAGCATCTTGTTCGTCATGTCCGGATAATCGCGCGATACATCATAGCCGCCGATGATCCCCTTCTCGGCCAAAAGCCGGTTCACTTCCGCGGCGGGCCGGTTCAGTTCCACCACCATTTCGTTGAAAAACGGATGCCGGTGCACAGGCCGCACGCGGCGGCGCAGTTCGGCGGCGGCGTAATAACTGTTTTTCGCTATATCGGCGAACCCCTGCCGCCCCATCAGCGTGAGATAGATGGTGGCGGTCAGCGCGCAAAGCGCCTGGTTGCTGCAAATGTTCGAGGTCGCCTTCTCGCGGCGGATGTGCTGCTCGCGCGCCGCAAGGGTAAGCACGAACCCGGGCCGCCCGTCACGGTCTACCGTGCGGCCGCAGAGGCGCCCGGGCATCTGGCGCATGTGTTTTTCACGCGTGGCGAACATGCCCACGTATGGCCCGCCGAACGACAGCGGTATGCCCAGCGACTGCCCTTCCCCCACCACGATATCGGCGCCGAAATCCCCCGGCGGCGCGAGGAAACCAAGCGAGGCCGCCTCGGCCACCGCCACGATGAACAAGACCTTTTTGGCCCGGCAGAGTTCGCCGATGGCCGCAAGGTCCTCCACGTTGCCGAAAAAGTTGGGCGATTGCACCACCACGGCGGCGGTATCGCCGGTGATGAGTTTTTCAAGGGAGGCGGCTTCGCTGCGCCCCGCGGCATGGTCGGCGGTCTCCTTGATGGCGATCCCCCGGTTTTCCGTATAACTGCGCACCACCTGCCGCCAGCGGGGGTGGACGCAGTTGGAAATGACGATCTCCTCTTTGCGCGCGGTGCGGCAGGCCATCAGGGCCGCCTCGGCCAGCGCCGACGCGCCGTCGTACATCGAGGCATTGGCCACTTCCATGTTAAACAGGGAGCAGACGTAACTTTGCCATTCATAGATCGCCTGCAGGGTTCCCTGGCTGATCTCGGCCTGGTAGGTGGTGTACGAGCTGTAAAACTCCCTGCGGCTGATGGGGTGGTCCACCGCCGACGGCATAAAATG
>JAKAGL010000077.1 GCA_021815535.1 bacterium | reverse complement strand
CGCCGGTGGAAATCTGCGGAAAACCGAATTTCTCCGTAACCATCTTTGCCTGGGTGCCCTTGCCTGCCCCCGGTGGTCCTAGAAAAATAAGGTTCATGCGGACGCCAGTTCCCGTTTCAACTCTGCCGGCCTTTCAAACGGGTCCCTTTGATGAAGCCGCCGTACTGGCGCATGACAAGATGAGATTCGATCTGAGCCACGGTATCCATAGCGACACCGACAACTATCAGCAACCCGGTGCCGCCGAAATAAAACGGAATGTTGAACATCTTTATCATGAAATCGGGCAACACACAGATCAAGGCCAAATAAATTGCCCCGCCGAGAGTGATGCGTGTAAGTATCCGGTCGATAAATTCGCCGGTCGGCTTACCGGGACGGATACCCGGAACGAAGCCGCCGTTCTTCTTCATATTATCGGCCACTTCATCGGGGTTGAATACAACCGCGGTGTAGAAATAGCAGAAGAAAATGATCATTGAAACATACAAGCCCACGTGCAACAAGGTGCCGGGGGCCAGCATGTTGGCGGCCTTTTGCATCATAGGATGCTGAATAAAGCCGGCAATCGTAGCGGGGAACATGATGAGAGCCGAGGCGAAAATCGGGGGGATAACCCCCGACATATTCAATTTAAGCGGCAAGTGGCTGGTCTGTCCCTGGTACATTTTACGTCCAACCATGCGGCGCGCATACTGCACGGGAATCCTCCGTTGGGCGCTTTCCATAAAGACGATAATGGCCACCACCCCCAGCATAAGAGCAATCGTGACAAGCGCCGCGATAGGCGCGAGTTCACCGGTTTGCAACAACCGGAATGAGTTGATCATTGCCGATGGAATTTCGGCTACGATACCGGAAAAGATGATGAGTGAAATACCATTCCCGACACCGCGTTCCGTGATTTGCTCGCCGAGCCACATGATAAATGCGGTTCCGGCGGTCAACGAAAGCACCGTCAGAAGGCGGAAGCCCCAACCCGGCTCCGGCACAACCGGCGCGCCGGCAGGCGACCGCATCGCCTCGAGGCCGAATGCAATGCCCAATCCCTGTATCGATGCCAATATCATGGTGCCGTAACGGGTGTACTGGTTGATTTTGCGTTGACCGGCTTCCCCTTCCTTTTTCAGCCTCTCAAGAAGCGGCACCGCGACGGTGAGCAACTGCAGAATGATGGAAGAACTGACGTACGGCATGATACCAAGCGCGAAAATGGTTAGGCGGCGCAACGCACCGCCGGAGAACATATCGAAAAACTGCAAAACCGACCCGCGCATCTGCGCGAAGAAGTCGGCAAGCGAGCTGGCATCTATGCCGGGGACGGGAATATGCGAACCGACCCGGTATACCGCCAAGAGGCCGACTGTGAAAAACAGCCGCTTTTTCAGATCCGGTTGGCGGAAAATATTTGCGAAACTATCGACAGCCAAGGAATTATATCCTCACGACTTTGCCGCCGGCCGATTCGATCTTCTTCACGGCGGTGGCGCTAAAACAGTGGGCTGTCACGGTAATGGCGCGGGTTATCTCGCCCGTACCCAATATCTTGATTTTGTCCCGTTTTCCGGCAAGGCCCAGCTTGGCATAGATGTCCGGGGTAAACTCGGTGACCTTGTCAAGCAACGCAAGCTTTTTAACGTTAACCGGCGCGTACTCTTCGCGGTGGATGTTGGTGAATCCCCGCTTCGGAAGACGGCGGTAGAGCGGCTGCTGGCCGCCCTCGTATTGGGCAAGGCCGCGGGTGCCGCCGGTGCGAGCGCGCTGGCCCTTGTGACCGCGGGTGGAGGTGCCGCCATGGCCCGATCCCGATCCACGGCCTATGATTTTGCGTTTCTTGGTGGAACCGGCCGCCGGCTTGAGTGTATGCAGTCTCATTATCCTTCAACCTCCACCACTTCGAATTTGGTTTCGCGGACTTTTCTTATCATTGCCGGGCTACGGAGGCTGCCAAGCGCCTGCATGGTGGCATGCACCACATTGAACGGATTTCCGCTGCCTAACGATTTGGTCAATATGTCATGTACGCCCGCAGCTTCCATGATGGCGCGAACGGGACCGCCAGCGATAACGCCGGTTCCCTTGGAAGCCGGCTTCATGAAAACGCGGCCCGCGCCGGCATGTCCGGTCACTTCGTGGGGGATCGTACCCTCCATCAGCAGGATATCGCACATTTCCTTCTTAGCGGCGGCGACCGCTTTTTTTATAGCTTCGGGAACTTCTTTGGCCTTGCCATAGCCGATGCCGACACTGCCGGCCCGGTTGCCAACAACAACAAGGGCGCTGAAAGAGAACCGGCGGCCGCCTTTAACAACTTTGGCGACGCGGTTGATGAAGATCACCTTTTCCAGCAGTTCGGGGCTGTCCGATTCCTGCCGGTTGAAATCAGGCTTGTCAGATTTAGATTTGAATGCCATGTTCCCTCAGACTCTCAGCTATTTGTTTTACCCTGCCGTGATAGCGGAAACCATTACGGTCGAATACCATTGCAGTAATCCCCTTCGCCTTGGCCCGTTCGGCCAGAATGGCGGCCAACTGCTTGGCAGCCGCCATGTTATTGCCTTTGAACTTGCCCTTCAATTCCTTTTCCACGGTGAAGGCCGACACCAAGGTTTGACCCGTTGCATCATCGATGGCCTGAAGTGAAAAATGCTTGTTGCTGCGGGTAACGCTCAGGCGCGGCCGAGCGGCCGATCCCATCACGTTTTTGCGAATGCGGAATTTTCTCCGCTCCCTAAGTCTGGTCTTTTCCTGGGTATTCATTTCTGCACCTTATTTCCCGCCGGAGACGGATTTGCCGGCTTTGCGGCGGACCACTTCGTTTTCATAACGAATGCCCTTGCCCTTGTACGGCTCCGTTCGTTTAAGATCGCGAATATTCGCGGCTATCTGCCCTACTACCGACTTTTCGATCCCCTTCACGATGATCTCGGTTTGGGTCTTGCTCACTTCAAAGGAAATGCCAGCCGGGGGATCGATGTATACCGGATGCGAAAAGCCAAGCGCCATGGAAAGCTTTTTCCCTTCCAGAGACGCGCGGTAGCCGACCCCGGTGATCAACAGTTTTTTCTCAAAACCGGCGGAAACCCCTTTCACGTGGCAGGCGAGCAGCGCGCGGGTAAGCCCGTGCAGGGCGCGGTTCATCCGCTCGTCGTTGGGGCGCTCTACCTGCATCTTATTTCCGTTAACCTTCACGGTGATAGGTTCGCGCACGTTCAGGGACAGGGTGCCTTTCGGCCCCTTAATATCAACTTTGTTGGCATTCACTGATACGGTGACGCCGCTCGGTATCTCAATCGGTTTTCTTCCTACTCTTGACATTGCATCACCAGATGTAGCAGAGCAGCTCGCCGCCGCATTTCTGCTTCCGCGCGTCTGCATCGGTTAATATGCCGCGGTTTGTCGAGATGATGGCTATCCCCATCCCCCGAAGAACGCGCGGGATTTCGGTTGTGCCCACATAGACGCGGCGACCCGGTTTGCTCACGCGGCGGAGGCCGGCAATGGCGCTTTGGCGGGGTCCGAAAGTCTTAAGGTGGAGTTTCAACACCCCCTGTTTGCTGTCTTTGGTAAGCCGGTAATCATTGATGTAGCCCGTGTCGCGAAGTATCTCCGCGATGCGGGTCAGCATCTTGGAGGCGGGAAGGGTTACCTTGTCCTGTCCGGCGAGGATCGCATTGCGTATCCGCGTCAGCATATCGGAAATCGGATCGGTTACCATCATTCCCCCTTACCAGCTGGACTTGGTCACGCCCGGGATCATTCCCTGGTGCGCCAATTTTCTGAAACAGATTCTGCACATATTGAATTTCCTCAGGTAGGCCCGCGAACGGCCGCACAGCGGGCAGCGGTTGTGCTGCCGCACACCGAATTTCGGCTTGCGCCTGGACTTGACCATGCTCGACGTTTTAGCCATATCCTGCTCCTTTTAGTTCCGGAACGGCATGCCGAGCGCTTTCAGCAACGCTTTGGCAGTGGCGTCCGTATTGGCGGTAGTTACGATACACACGTTCATCCCCTTGGGCTTGTAAATTTTCTCGTACTCCACTTCGGGGAATATCAACTGCTCTTTCAAGCCCAGCGTATAGTTGCCGCGCCCGTCAAAAGCCTTTCCGGACACGCCGCGGAAGTCCCGAACGCGGGGCAGCGTGGCATGGATGAGCCGCTGAAGGAATTCGTACATCCGTTCGCGCCGCAACGTTACCGTCACGCCAACCGGAGCGTTTTCCTTCAACTTGAAGTTCGAAATCGCCTTTTTCGCGTTCCGCACCACCGGTTTCTGGCCGGAAATGCGTTGCAGGGTGTAAATCCCCCCTTCCAGGATTTTTGCATCGGACACCGCCTCGCCAAGACCCATATTGAGCACGATCTTTTCGAGTTTCGGCACCTGGTGCTGGTTCTTCAGCCCCAGATCCTTCATAAGAAGCGGAACAATCTCTTTTTTATACTTTTCTTGTAACTGCGAAGCCATATTTCACCGAATAAAAGGTTACTAGTCCAGGAGCTCGCCGCACTTGCGGCAGACACGGACGTTTTTACCGTCTTCAAGTTTCTTTTTCGAAACGCGCACCGGCTTATCGCACTTTGAACAAACCACCATCACGTTTGAAATGGCCATTTTGTTTTCGCGCTCGATAATGCCGCCCTGCCGGTTGGTCATGTTGGGGCGCTGGTGCTTCTTCACCATATTCACCTTTTCCACCAAGATCCGCCCCGCCTCGGGCATAACACGAAGCACCTTGCCGCGGCGACCTTTGTCTTTGCCGGCACGAACTTCAACAACGTCGTCTTTTTTAACTTTTATCTTTACCAGGCTCATAGAATCTCCGGGGCAAGTGAAACTATTTTCATGTACTTTTTGGCGCGCAACTCACGGGCCACAGGTCCGAATATGCGGGTGCCAACCGGCTCACCCTCGGGATTCACCAATACCGCGGCATTGGTATCAAACTTGATATAGGTTCCGTTATCACGACCCAATTCCTTGCGGGTGCGAACGACCACTGCGGTTTTCACTTCCCCTTTTTTCACGTTCGAGTGCGGGACGGCGCTTTTGACAGCCACCTTTATCAGGTCGCCCACGGTGGCGTAACGGCGGGAGGAGCCGCCCATCACCTTGATGCACTGAACCGTCTTGGCGCCTGAATTGTCGGCAACCTCAAGAATAGTCCTCAGCTGTATCATTCCTTGCCCCCGATGGAAGTGAGGACGGAAACGACTTTCCACCTCTTGGTCTTGCTCAGCGGCTTGGTTTCCATAATCTCAACCGTATCGCCAACCTGGCACTTGTCCCCTTCGTCATGGGCGACGAACTTCTTCGTCCGCTTTACGAATTTTTTGAATACGGGATGGAGCATTTTGCGCTCCACCTTCACGACGACAGTCTTGTCCATTTTGTTGGACACGACCTCGCCAACCCTAACCTTCCTGTGCAGTGTACCGGCCATGACTTACGCCCTCTTCTTTTCATTCATGATGGTGTTAATACGGGCGATGTCGCGGCGCGCCAATTTTATCTTCGCCGGGCTTTCGAGCTGTTGCGTGGCATGACCAAACCGCAGATTCAGAAGATCCTTCCGCACATCATCCAGTTTGGCCTTCAACTCATCGCCGCTCATTTGCCTGATTTCCTCAGCCTTCATGCCAGCGCCCCCCGTTCATTCTTGTCCAGTATCCGGGTCCGGATACCCAACTTCTGTTGCGCAAGCTGGAACGCTTCTTTGGCAACTTCAGGGGTCACGCCGTCCATCTCAAACAGGATACGCCCCTGCTTGATACGGGCAACCCAGCCTTCCATACCGCCCTTACCTTTGCCCATACGAACTTCAAGCGGTTTCTTGGTAATCGGCTTATCCGGGAAAATGCGGATCCATATTTTCCCCCCACGTTTAATGTGGCGGGAAATGGCGATACGACTCGCCTCGATCTGGCGGTCCGTGATAAGCCCCGGATCCAACGCTTGCAGGGCGAAGGTCCCGAAACTAATCTTGGAACCGCGCCAAGCGATGCCGCACATGCGGCCTTTTTGTTTATTTCGGTATTTTACTTTTTTAGGGGCTAACATGTTTTAACGCCTCACTTGGATTTCTTCGCCGCCGGAGCCGCAACCGGCGCCGGTTCGGCCACCGCGCCGCGGCGGCGGATGATTTCACCATGGAACACCCACACCTTGACACCAATGATGCCGAAGGTGGTATGGGCTTCCGCGGTGCCATAGTCGATATCGGCCCGGAGGGTATGCAGCGGCACACGCCCTTCGCGGTACCATTCCATGCGGGCGATTTCGGAACCGGCAAGGCGACCCGAGCAATTAACCCGGATGCCTTTGGCCCCAAACCGCAACGCACTCTGAACCGCTTTTTTCATTGCACGGCGGAACGCGATACGTTTTTCAAGCTGGGTGGCGATGTTTTCGGCAATCAGCACGGAATCCAGTTCCGGCCTGCGCACTTCCATTATGTTAAGGGAAAGTTCAATTTTGTCCCCAATCAGCTTCGCAAGGCGGGCCTTGATCTGATCGACTTCCGCTCCGCGCTTGCCGATGATGATGCCGGGGCGCGCCGCATGTATATTCACGCGTATCTGCTTGGCGCGGCGCTCGATCTCAACCTTGGAAATGCCCGCGTGATACAGCTCTTTCTTTATATACTTGCGAAGGCCCAAGTCCTCGTGGAGCTGGGATTGGTACTTCTTCTTGTCGGCGTACCAGTTGGAAAGCCACGGCTTGATAACGCCGATACGGAATCCGGTAGGATGAGTCTTCTGTCCCAAGATTACGACTCCTTATCTTTCTTCGTCTTTTTGACAGCGGTCTTTTTGGCCGCAACCTTCTTTTTTGGTTTTGCCGCTGCAGCGGTTTTCTCCGCAGGGACACTTTTTTCCGTCACGGTTTTATTCTCGGCCTTGACGGCTGCTTTCTTCGGTGCGGCCTTCCGCCGACCTTCCCCTGACTCCGCCAACACCACAGTCACATGAGCCATCGGCTTCCGCAACTGATCCACCCGGCCGCGCGCCCGGGAAAGTTGCCGCCTCATCTGAGGCCCCGCATCAACAAAAATCTGCGCCACCTTCATTTCATTGCCATCGGCAACGTTATGATTGTTCTCGGCGTTAGCTTTCGCGCTGGCTATAACCTTTTCGATAAGACGCGCCATTTTCTTTTTTGTAAAACGGAGGATGTTGAGCGCGTCGCCCACTTTCCTGCCGCGCACGAGATCCGCCACCAGACGGGCCTTTTGCGCCGACATCCGTACGTGCCTCAAAACCGCTTTCGATTCCATTAACCATCCCTTGTCTATCAATGCATTTACTTGCGGGCTATCAGCACCGCTTTTAAAGGAAAGCGTGATTTTAATGAGATGGCGCATCAATGTCAATATTTTTTTGGCTCTTATTTTTATTTTGTGGTTGGGAGGGGTCTTTGCTCTTTCTCGCGGAATGTCCTCGGAGCGGCGGGCAAGACATTACAAACGGAACCTGCCGGGAGCCAATTCTTCCCTATTTATGGGGAGTATCTGCAATTCGTGGTAAATTCAATGAATTATATGATTACCATAACAACCCATATAAACGCCGACTTTGACTGCCTGGCCTCGATGGTGGCGGCAAAAAAACTTTACCCTGAAGCCGACGTCGTATTTTCCGGATCGCAAGAAAAGAATGTGCGCGATTTTTTGGCCAGCACCGGCTTTCCGCTGGAATTCGGACGGCTGCGAAATTATGATTTTAGCGCCATAACCGTGCTGGTAGTGGTCGATACCACCAGCCGTGAACGCCTCGGCCCCTTCGCCGACTTGGCGGGCAAGCCCGGATTAAAAACCGTTTTCTACGATCACCACCCCATCCCCCCCGGCAAATTGGGTGAGGCAGAAGCCCATATCCGTGAATGGGGCGCATGCACCACCGTGATGGTTGAATTATTGCGGGAAAAAAAGATAGCCATATCGGCAGAGGAAGCCACCCTTTTCATGCTCGGTATTTATGAAGATACCGGTTCGCTTACTTTCGCCAACACCCGGCCTGCGGATTACCAGGCCGCCGCATGGCTTTTAGAGCAGGGGGCGAACCTTACTGTTGTGGGAAGTTTTATGCGCCGCGGCTTAAACACCCAGCAGGTGGATGTCCTCCACGAATTGCTGAGGCGGCTTGAATTTCATTTTATCAACGGCGTGGAGGTTGCGCTTGTATTTGCGCATTCCAAAGAATATATCGGAGACCTTTCCGTGGTAGTGGCGGCGCTCAGGGACATGGAGAACCTATCGGCCCTTTTTGTGGTAGTGGAGATGGAAGGCCGTTTGAGCCTCATCGCGCGCAGCCGCGTGGCCGCCGTGGATGCCGGGGCTGTTGCATCCATGTTTGGCGGAGGCGGCCACCCCACGGCAGCATCTGCGGTGATCAAAAACCGTCTGGCCGATGAAATGCGGCGCGATCTGCTGAACGTGCTGGAACGCTCCATTGTTCCCGCCCCCACGGCAGGCGACCTTATGGTCGCCCCCGTAATCAGCGTGGGGAAAGATGAGACGCTGGCGGCAGCCGAAGGAATGCTTACCCGGTACAACTTCAATGCCCTGCCGGTGCTGCACGAAGGGCATGTGTTGGGGATCATCACTCGTCAAACTGTGGAAAAAGCCCTGTATCATGGAATGGGGCAGGATAAGGTATCTGACTACATGACCGCCGAGCCAGTCCAGGTAACGATTGACACGCCCTACGAAACGGTCAAGGAAATCATCGTCCGGCAAAAACAGAAGGTGGTTCCGGTGGTTGACGGTGAAGGGCAGTTGATTGGCATAATCGGCCGCGGAGATGTCTTGCACGCCATATATAACGATATGCTGAAGAGCCGTTCTACCAGCGGGCCTGAACGCCGCATTACCCGCCCTGTCGCACGCGATCTCGCCCGGATGATGAACGAACGGCTGCCGGTTGAAATCCTCGGCCTGTTGCGGGAGGTCGCCGCCTGCGCCGAAGATAACGGATTCACCGCCTACGCGGTGGGAGGGTTCGTACGGGATCTGCTGATGCGGCGGAAAAATCTGGATGTCGATATTGTTA
>JAKAGL010000076.1 GCA_021815535.1 bacterium | reverse complement strand
CCCCAGTTTTATTGGCATATCAATCCGTATTCTACCCACATGAATTTATTTATCCATAACTCTTTCAAGTGTCGATAAGCCAATAGCAATTCCTACGGTTCTTCGCATTATAGCCCCGGTTGGATAAATCTTATATTTTTGCGTTTGCCGGGCCGGCATAGAATGCAAAAAAGCCCTGTTTAAGGAAGATGTATGGATATATGGAAATGCTCTATAATCGTCACGGCCCAAAAAATGTTGCGAAAATATATCCACGCCGGAAATACCGAAACCTGCCCTTGGTAGGCACGGACTCGATTGGCGGGGCAGGAAACGGGGGATGCTAAATTTCATGCAACGTAACTTGCATACTGGAAAAGGTAGAGGAGGCGGGGTGCGAAAAGGAACGTTTTGGCTGGCTTTGCTGGCGGTGGGAATGCTTTCCGGGGTGACGGGCGGCCTTTGCCGGACATCTATGGCACACGCCGATGAATTAAGCGCATCGGGCTGGACCAGTAAAGGATTCGAACTTCTTGGGGCGAATCAGCCTCAACAGGCCGTAGATGCCTTTTCCAAAGCGGTCGAGTTGAAGCCCAATGACGGGGATTCGTACCGGAACCGGGGCCTCGCATACAGCAAACTCGGCGACAACAATCGGGCGGTTGAGGATTTCAGCAAAGCCCTGGAGCTGAATCCGCAGGATATGGCCGCCTACCGCAACCGGGCGTTCGCCTACAGCAGCCTTGGCGATTACAAAAAAGCGGTCAAGGACTTTGACAAGGTCACGGAGATGGACCCGAAAGACGCCGACGCGTACCGCAACCGGGCGTTCGCGTACGGCAATCTTGAAAACTACGGACAGGCCATCAAGAACTTTGATAAAGCCATAGAGTTGAACCCGAAAGATGTGGCGGCCTACCGCAACCGGGCGTTCGCATACAGCAACCTCGGCGACAACAAACAAGCCGCCGCGGATTTTGACAAGGCCGTTGAACTCAGCCCCGATGATGGTGATACCTACCGCAACCGGGGACTTGCCTACAGCAACCTGGGCGATCATAAACAGGCGATCAGGGATTTCGGCAAAGCCATTGAGCTGAATCCGAAAGACGCCGAAGCCTATCGCCACCGGGGACTTGCCTACAGAAGCATTGGCGACGACCGGCAGGCGATCAAGAATTTTGACCGGGCGATAGAATTGAACCCGCGCGATGCGGTGTCCTTCCGCAACCGGGCGTTCGCGTATGTAAACCTGAATGACGCCCAGCAAGCCATCAAGGACTTCGATATGGTGGTACAGCTCAACCCGAATGACGGGGATGCCTACCGCAACCGCGGGCTTGCGTATGCCAACTTGGAGAATCCAAAACAGGCGGTCAAGGATTTCAGCAAAGCCGTTGAGCTGAACGCCAAAGACATCGACGCCTACCGCAACCGCGGCCTCGCGTATGCCAACCTGCGTGAATACAAAGAGGCGGTTATGGACTTTGACCGCGCCGTGGCCTTGGATCCGAAGGACGAGGCCTCCTACCGCAACCGGGCGTTCGCGTATGGCAATCTTGGCAAATATAAGGAAGCCGTCAAGGATTTTGATACGGTTGAGGAGCTGGATAAAAAAGACGTGGATGTTTTCCGCAACCGCGGGCTTGCGTACGCCAACGACGGCAACCTTAAACTGGCGATCAGGGATTTCGATACCGCCGTTGAACGGAACCCCAAAGACGCCGAGGCGTATCGCAACCGGGCATTCACCTATGTCAAGATGGGGGATGACAGGCAGGCGGCCGCCGATTTCGGCAAGGTGATAGAACTGAACCCCAAGGACGTGGAGGCCTACCACCGCCGCGGGCTTGCCTATCACCGCCTGAAAGATTACGCGCAGGCGATCGCAAATTTCGACAAAATGACGGAATTGAACCCGCGGAGCTCAACCCCGTATACGCTCCGGGGAAGTTCGTATATCGCGCTTGGCGAATACAAAAAAGCCCTTGAGAGTTTCAGCAAAGCGGTGGAACTGAACCCCAAGGATACGGAAGCCCACTACAACCGCGGCCTCACCTACAACACCCTGGGAAAATTCAAACGGGCTGTTGAGGACATGAAAACCGCCGCCCGGGATGGGCATGATGGCGCGCAGGAATTCTTAAGGAAAGAGGGAGTCTCCTGGTAACGCGGGCCGGTTCTTTTGCGAACGCCGGGCCGTTTTCCGATGGGCGGCCCCGCCCTCCTCATTCCCCTTCTGAGTATTTATGGAGTTTTATCTCCACCTTGTTCTCGAGGGAATCGTAATACTCTTTCAGTATCACCAGCACCTCAGGCCTGCTGAATTCCGGCGAAACGGGTTCGCCGTCCGATAGCATCTTGCGCAGCTTTGTGCCGCTCAGCAAGATCCTGTCGTCCTTGCCATGCGGGCAGGTGCGCATCGAGGCCATGCCGTCGCACTTCCGGCAAAAGAACGTCCAGTCGATCTTCAACGGCTGTATCCGCAGGGCATTTTTGGGTATCTCATCAAATATTTTATGCGCTTCGAACGGGCCGTAATATTCGCCCACCCCCGCGTGATCGCGCCCGATGATGAGATGGGTACAGCCGAAATTCTGGCGGAACAGGGCGTGCAACAGCGCCTCGCGCGGCCCCGCGTACCGCATATCCAGCGGGTACCCGCCCATAAGGTAGGTGTTGGGCACGAAATATTGCTCTGTAAGCACGTTGATGGCTTTCACGCGGATGTGGGCGGGAATATCCCCCTCTTTCAGCTTGCCGACAAGCTGGTGGATAAAAACGCCGTCGCAGATTTCAATGGCAATTTTGGCCAGATACTCGTGGGAACGGTGCATCGGGTTTCTCAACTGGAGGGCCGCCACGGTCTCCCACCCCTTTTCCATGAAGATCCGCCTGCTCTCCTCCGGCCGCATGTACAGCCCTTTAAAGTTTTCGGGAAACCCGCCTTCGCTAAAAACCTTCACCGGCCCGCCAACGTTTACCGGTTTTTGCGCCATCACGTTGGCGACTCCCGGATGAGCCTTATCGATGGTACGGAAGACCGTTTTACATTCGTACTCCAGATCCGGCTCGTACATATCCTTAATGAGGATGCTTCCCATCAACTCGCCGCTCTCATCGTCCACCAGCGCCGCTTCGCTGTTTTTCCGCAACCCCTTCGCCTTCTCGCGCGAAATGGAAAGCGTGATCGGTATCGGCCAGAAAAGGCCGTCCGCCATTTTGTAATTGGCGCACACCCCTTTCCAGTCGCGTTTCCCCATAAACCCGGTGAGCGGCGTAAACGCGCCGATGCCCATCATGATCAGATCGCACGTCTCGCGCGAGGTCATCCGCAGTTGCGGCATTTTTTCGGCTTTCTGCCGCGCCGCGGCAAGTTTCGCGCCGTTGAGAAGCAGGGGTTTTAAATTTTTAGCTCCGTGTGGCGCTATCAGGGCAGGCATGGCTTTATCTCCTCAATTGGTTTTGCTGTTTGACCGCGCATAAACCATGGCGGCGGCCCGGTAAGGCATGTGCGCGAACTTTGAAAACGGCAGATACGCGATAAGAAAAAACACGAGAACGAGATGCGTGAAATAGATTGGATACGCGGCGGCGGGAATACCGGCAAGCCGCGCCGATTCCGCCAGGATGCCTGTGATGATGGCGGCGTACAGGGTTAAAATAAACGTCCAGTCTTGATAGGAGGCTTTTCCCGTTTCATCCGGCGCCGCAAGCCGCCGCGCGATGATGTAGCTGACCCCGGCAAATGCCGTCACCGCCCCCGCATTGCCAAGCAGCTTCACCGGGTCGCCCAGGGCCAGCGGCGTTTCCCGGCCAAGCAGGTAGTGGTACATCATCACCAGGTTGGTGGTGGCGAACAGCGCCAGGAAGCCGAAGAACGCGAGCAAATGGCCGGTGTAACGCGGTTTGTTGGTACGGCATTGGGCGAATTTTTTATGGAGCAGAATATCTTTGACGGCCCCCAATACCGCGGCAACGTCCGGCGCTTTTTTCTCCCGGTTGTTCCGTTGCATGCCGCCCCAGAATTTTTTAAGGCTTAAGAATGAAGTGATGATGGCGAACAGCGCGCCGGGAATGAAGATGGAATCGATCACCTTCAGCGGGAAAAAATGCGAATAGACGATCTCCCCCCCGGGTATCGTCAGGCCGTTTGCGTACATCGCCGCCAGGAGCAGGATGGCGGCGGGTAACGCGAACAACGCCGCCAGAGCAGCGGGGGATGCGTGCATTTTGCCTAAAAATCGCGGCACGGCGTGTTCGGCAAGCGAAAGATCGCGCACCGCCGCAAGCACCTCCGAAGGTTTCGCGCCCCGTGGACAGTGCGCGGTGCAATCGCCGCACTGGTGGCATAACCAGACATCAGGGTTATAAAACAGCTTGTCCTTCAGCCCCCACTGCGCCAATATCATTTCCTTGCGCGGAAACGGCTTGTCGGATTGTGTCACATCGCACACCGCCACGCAGGTGGCGCACTGGAAACATTTCTTCACGTTCTCCCCGCCAGCCTGTTTCAGCCGGGCGACGAACGCCAGATCGGGTTGCAGATATTCAACGTTATTCATATTCAATCCGCAAATTCCTTGAACGGGTTCGGCCCCACCCGCTCGATCACCTTCATGAAATCGCCGATGATGCCCGGCAACGCATGGGCGTCGTCAATGGCGATCGGCACAAAACGCACCCGCTCCGGCTCCAGCGACATGCGCCCCAGCGTTTCCTCCAGCTTCGAGAGCCGCTCCGACGCCAGCTCACTCCCTTTCATGTTGTGGCACTGGTACTCATCGCCGAATTTGCAGCCGAAGAGCAGCACGCCGTCCAGCCCCTTGGCAAACGCATCGTTCAGCCAAACCATGTTCATCGAGCCCAAACACCGCAGGCCGATCACGCGGATATAGGGGCTCAGTTTCAGCCGGAGTTTTGCCGCCATGTCAAAGGCCGGCATCGAATCGTTCTCGCAGGCGAGGATGAGGATGCGCGGCTTCCCCTCTTCTTCCCCCGGGACGCCGATGGCCTTGATCATGGAGCTGAACATATCGACGCTGTAATTCTTGAACGATATGATCCGCTGCGGACAGGCGCCCATGCAGGTGCCGCAGCGGCGGCACCGCAACGGATTCGGCTGCGGGGTCGCCTTGGCGTCTTCATCGTACATGCCGTATGGGCATTCCTCGGTGCACCGCTTGCACTGGGTGCACCGCTCGAAGGCGATTTCGGGATAGCTGGTATCGCCCGCCCGCGGGTGGGCCGATTTGCCTGCCGACGCGAGGGTGATGCACTGGATTGCCTTGAGGACGGCGCCGGCCGCATCGGTCTCTGATTGCGCGGCATCCATCGGATGACGCACTGCCCCCGCCGCGTAAATGCCGGTGCGCCGGGTTTCGTAGGGGAAACAGACAAAATGCGAATCGGGAAATCCGTAGTTAAGTTCCGGCAGTTCCGGCCCCTGCCGGTAGGTAAGGTGCAACGCCCCGCCGTTCTTGGCGGCGCTCTCCATGCCGACCGCCAGCACGGCCATGTCCGCTTTTACGCGGATGCTCTCACCCAGCAGGGTATCGTTCACCACGATCTCAACGCCGCCGTCGACGCCGGTGACCGATGCCACATCCCCCTTCGTCATGAACACGCCATCGTCGTCCTGCATCTGTTTATAGAAAAGCTCGTATTTGCCGGGCGTTCTCATATCGCGGTAGAAAATGTAAACTTTCGCATCCGGGTTCTGCTGCCGGATGTAATGGGCCTGCTTCAGCGATGTCATGCAGCAAAACGAAGAGCAATACGGAAGATGCTTTTCATCGCGCGACCCCGCGCACTGGATAAAGGCCACGCTGGACGGCTCTTTCGCATCCGACGGGCGGCGTATCCGGCCTGACGCGGCGATCTCCTCAAACCGCGCGCTGGTGATAACGTCGGCAACCGTCCCGCCGCCAAGGTGCCCAAGCTTTGAGATATCGTAGGGCTTGAACCCCGACGCCTGGACTATCGCCCCGGCCCTGGCGGCAATCTCCCCTTGCGGCGTTTTGATGCGCACATCGAACTCGCCCGGCTGGCCCGAGATGGAAACGACCTCGGACGAGAGGTGTACCGTTACCGCCGGATGCTTTCTTACTTCTTCGGACATTGCCGCGATATTCGTCTCAACCGGTTCGCCGGTACCGTCAACGGGAAAACGGCGTTTGAGTTTTCCCACGAAACCGCCGAGAGCCGCTTCCTTCTCCACCAACCGCACAGGCTTGCCGGCTTCGGCGGCGGCCAGGGCGGCGGTCATTCCGGTTATCCCGCCGCCGACCACCAGTATCGTATCGTCCAATTGGTGAATGTATGGCTCCGGCTTTGCGGATTTTTGCAGTTTGACGATTCCCATCCTGAGATAGTCTTCCGCCAACAGCTGGGTATCGGCGTCATTCGGCGTTGAGACCCACACCGCCTCGCGCAATGCGGTCCGCTCCACCAGAACGTCTTTGCCGAAATCGAAGCGGTCCGCATATACCCTGCCCGAGCAGGCGGCGATCACGATGCGGTCCGCCCCTTCGGCCACCTCTTTGCGCAGATATTGCAATCCCTCTTCGCCGCACAGGCACGGATGGCGCGCGGCCTGGGGCGCGCCCAACTCCACCGGTATCTTGCACAGCTTATCCACATCCACCGACGCTCCGATATCGCAGCCGGTGCAAATGAATACCCGCATCGCATTCACGTGGGTCATGGCCATCGCCCATAGACCGCCTTCAGCGCGGCGGCGGTGGCATCCATTATGGTGGCGCTGACATCATGGGGAAGCTTCGCCGCGCCAGCCGCGTAAATTCCACGCGCAAGGGCCGCGTCGACGAAAAAGCCGTTTTCGTCCGTTTTTAAACCCGCCAGGCCGTTGCGCGCGGCGGGCTGCATGCCGGTGGCGAGTATAACCAGGTCGGCTTTGCGGGTGATCTTCTTCCCCGCCATTACATCTTCGGCGGTGATGATCACACCGCCCGTTTCCGGGTCATGTTCCGCTTTGGCGATTTTTCCTTTTATCAACGTCACCTTCGGCTCGGCGGCGATCTTCTGGTAAAACCGCTCGTACTTGCCGGGGGTCCTGATATCGATGTAATAGATGTAGATGTTGGCATCCGGCGCGGCTTCGCGCACGTACGCGGCCTGCTTCAACGAGGCGAGACAGCAGACCGACGAACAGTACGGCAGATGATTCTCATCCCGCGATCCCGCGCATTGGGCGAACACCACTTCGCGCACTTCCTTTCCGTCCGAAGGGCGCACCAGTTTTCCTTTCGTCGGGCCGTCGGGCGATGCAAGGCGCTCCATTTGGACATTGCTGATCACGTTCGGCGATACGCCAAAGGAGAGGCCCTGCAGCTTTGCGCCGTTGTATGGTTCCCACCCGGTCGCCAGAACAACCGAGTGCGCCTTCAACGCCATAACGGTTTCACGGGCATCGAGGTTTATTGCGCCGTACCCGCACACCTCCACGCATTTATTGCATTCCTTCCCACGGCACGCCTTTTTGCTGATGTTGTACCGCGGCGGAAAGGCCATGGGGTGCGGCAAGTAGATGGCCTTCGTTTTCCCCATGCCGTAGTTGTAATGGTCTTGCCGTTCGACCGGGCAAACTTCGGCGCATTTCCCGCACGCGGTGCAGTTGGCATTCACCATCTGCGGTTGCAGCCTTACCTTCACGGAGAAATCGCCGTATTGTCCGGCGATCTCCAACACATCCGCCCGCGTATGAACGTTGATATCAGGATTTTCCCGGATGCGGCGGTAATTCAGTTCAAGGCCGCAATACGGGGCGCAGAGTTTTGGAAAGTATTTGTGCATCCGCGCCACCCTGCCGCCGAGGTGCGCCCGCTTTTCCACCAGGATCACCTTCGCGCCGCATTCGGCCGCTTCGACCGCGGCGGTAATGCCGGCGATGCCTCCGCCGATCACCAATACCGGATATCGTGGGGCTGGCTTCGCCATATAGCTCCGTATTCCACCCTGCGCCGGGGCACGGCTTTTTCAAGCCGTACCGCAGGGTTCATTAATCGGGGATTATCTGTTTGTACTCGCGTTTGAAAATATTCCATTTGCCGGTTTTCGGATCGTACTTGGAATTCACGAAACAGCGCCAGTTCGCATCGTCCAGGGCGAGGAAATCGCCCCGGTAGTAATAGCCGGGATAGCGCGTCTCTTCGCGGAAGTGAATATGCCGGGCGTGCGCCTCGGCCGCCCAGAGGCGGTGGTAGTTTTCCCACGCGCGGAGCAGTTCATGCAGGTCGCCCGCGCCCAGCTTCGCGCTGTCCTCTTTCAACATCTCAAGATGTTTCAGGCCCGCCTCCAGCATCGTCTTGCTGGTCAGGTACCATGTCGAGATGCCGCCTACATATTCGTCCATGATCTTTTGCAGGCGCATCTGGAACATGTTCGGCTTGATGTAGTTTGGGTTGATCTCATCGGCGGTGGTGTAGTTCTTGTACTGGGCGAAAGTTTCCAAGGGCCGGTATACCTCGTAGGCCAAGTCGTCCGCGCTGGCGGCAACCGACGGCTGGTAGCCGCGGTTATCCAAGATCCAGGCGATCATCGATTTGCCGGCGATCCTCCCCTCCGCGTGCGAGCCGGAAGAGAACTTGTGGCCCGAAGCCCCCACGCCATCGCCGGCCGTAAAGAGTCCTTTAACCGTCGTCATCCGGTTGTAGCCCCAGCACCATTCCTTTGGCCCGAAATACTCCGGACCGCTCACCCACAGCCCCGCGCAGCCGGCGTGGGAGCCGAGCAGATACGGTTCCGATGGCATGATCTCGGACGGCACTTTCTCCGGCTCGATGTTGTTGGCGGCCCACACGCCGGCCTGGGCGATGGTCATATCCAGAAAATCCTCCCACGCTTCCGCTTCGAGATGCTTGATCTCCTTGGGGGTCATGGTCTCCGCCAGTTTCTGGAGCGCCGTGTGGGTGTTCATAAGGATCGGCCCCTTGCCCAGCTTCATGTCTTCCATCATCATGTGGTTTCTGATGCAGGTGCCGAGCCGCTCGGCCCATTTGCCGTAGAGTTTCTTTGCGGCTTCGAGATGGGTAACGCAGTAATCCTCGCCAAGCGAGTTGGTCGC
>JAKAGL010000075.1 GCA_021815535.1 bacterium | reverse complement strand
GAGATCGGCATTATCCTGCAACCCCCCGGCGGCCAATATTACATCCAACACCGTCATGTTCTTCTTCATGGTGTATTTTCCGGGGGTGTTCACCAAACCTTCAACCATGACGTTATCGGGTTCGGCGAATTCGTCGGTGTTAAAAAGGTATACCGTATCTTGCGGCAAAAGAGCCATGTTATCTTCACTCTTACCCTCAAGCGCCTTACGCGGATTGAAATGCAGCACTTCCGTTTCGCGGCCGAGGCCGTTTTCCCGTTCAATGATGCCGTACTCAAGATAGGTATCCTTCATGAGGGCTTTGCCATTCTCCAGAAGATCGGCGACCTTCATCCCGGGTACGAACTCGCGCTTGCCCGCATTACGCACGTTTCCGATGAAGAAAACGGTATTAGCGTCAAGACTGTCGGGAACCAGGGAAAATATCTTGAGGATATCGCCGTTATGAATGGCCATCTTGCGCGAAGGACCGCCAAGATCGATATCGATGGTGCTTATGTTCCCCTGTTTATCGATGCGTTCGACTTGCGCCATTTGGCTAAGCGAAGTGGGGCGCAATCCGCCGGCGGTATTAATCAGTTCGTCCAACGTCATATTCTCGCTGAATTCATATATTGCCGGACGGTTAACTTCGCCCGCAACCGCGGCGGTATTTTGAATGGATGACACGAAAATTGCATCCCCCGCCTTAAGAATCGGATCCCGGGAAGTATCCCCCTTCAACAGGAAATCGTACAAATCGAAGAGACCCACCTTCTTGCCATTGCGGATGATGCCGATCTTGCGTAAGGAACCCGCCTTGTCCACCCCTCCGCAGGCAAGGAGAACGTTGGAGACGGTGGACATGCTTTTCACAATGCACGAGCCGGGAAGCGATACATCCCCCAGCATGAACACCCGCATGGACCGGTAATTGGAGATCGTCACCTTGACTGATACCCCTATCATTTTTTCCTTTATCAGCTTTTGCAGCTTTGCGTTCACCTCGGAGAACGGGAGACCGCCCACGCTGGTCGGGGAATCATTAAGCAGGTTTATGGTTCCATCAGCGTCGATTAAAAATTCTTTTTCATCGTGTACGCTGCCGTAGAAAGATATCCGCAACTCATCGCCCGGCTCGACAACGTAATCGTTGGCAGGGGGCATTTCAGCCAGAATGGACGGTTGGCTGATACCGTCAAAGAACTTATATCCAAATTGGAATATGTCGCCTGGAACCGAGATCGGTTTCGACGTTCTTTGAACCTTCTCGGAAACCGGATCATGCGCCGAAGTCCTTCTGATGGTTTTGGATACCTCATCTTTGAGGTCAATAAAATCATTTTCGTTATATTTTGCTTCAAGCTTGGTAACCGCCAACAACTGCTTCTGCAATTTGAAGTTCAGCTCGTCCAGTTCCCTGTTAAGTCTTAGCTCCTTAAACAGCTTATTGTCTTTTAGCCCCTTATCCTGATCTAACCCTTTAAATTGCCTGTCATTGGGTCCCCTTTTCTGGTTGGATTGATTCATTAAGTCGGCTTGATTAATGAGGTCGGCTTGATTAATTAAATCGGCCTGGTTGATCGCATCGGCTTGATTCATTGAGGCAGATTGGTTCATTTGGTCAGAACTGTTGCTTAAACCCGACTGGCTATCAAAGCCGAATTGATTGTTTGAATCGGCCCGGTTGTTTGCCTTGAGGGTGCGAAGGTCAGCCAGCTGTTTTTCAATAGTGCGCTTCATAAGCAGAAGCGGAACATATTTCTGCTTCATGATCGTGCGCTTGGAACCCGCCTGTGACACATCGACTTTCGTCACACCATCCGGCTGTTGCGGCGCTGATACCGCACCGGTTTGTCCCGTTGTCCCCGTCTGCTGTGGTAACATACCCGCTTTCAACCCCGCCTGATACATTGAAAGAGCGCTCGCTCCTTGATTGTTTTTCCCTGCATCGCCCGATGGCTGCAACGTGGTATCATCGACCGGTTTAGGCGTTGAGGGATCCTGCATATCGATGGAAACTACCGGCTCACTCCCAAATATGTTCTCAATGGATACGGGCCCCTGTAAAGATGCCTTCGATTTGCCAAACGTGCTTTCACGCTCCAGCCGCTTTTGGTATTCGATTTCTATTTTGCTCAGCTCATCCCGCTTCTTCTTTAACGCGATAAACTGCTCCTGCGTGCGGATATCTCCGTCGTTGGTGCCTGTTACCGGCTGGCGGCCCGCCTGCCCTCCCAAATTGTCGGAGGGGTTTCCATTTTTGCCCAGCATTTTGGTAATATCCTGAATATCCAGTCCTGCCGCGTAACTGGCAACAGAAAGAGAACAGAGAAATATCCCGCCAACCAGCAAGATTGAACCTGCCAATGGATACTTTTTTATTTTCTGAAACATATCTTGGTATCCCTTTATACGTTCTTCACGCTGCAAAAAGCTTCCTTAAACGACGTATTCTATATCCATCCTTTGTTTAAAGTAAATATTTGAATTTCGTCCGGAAGTCCGTAGATATTCGGTAATAATGCCTTTCCGCCACCCATCCGTTACTGTCCCCCTCACCATTCAATGAAAACGGAAGCGCCTACAAAGAAAGGGAAAAGGCCGTTTCGATAAAAGGGGGCAGGAATGCGCGAAACCTTTAAACCGCCCTATAGGAAAATACAGGGCAAAGAATCAATCGGTCAGGATATAGCGGTATGGGTTTACCGGCACGCCATGCAACTGCACTTCATAGTGGCAGTGTGGCCCAGTACTGCGTCCGGTGCTGCCGACGCGGGCGATCACCTGGCCACGCTTTACACGGTCACCCCGTTTCACCAAGATCTTGTCGTTGTGCCCATAACGCGTGACGATACCGTAGCCGTGGTCGATCTCCAGAAGATTGCCATAGCCGTTATCCTGAGCAACGTTGATCACCACGCCGTTTGCGGGGGCTATGACAGGGGCATCCATGCTGGTGGCAATATCCAACCCTTCATGAATTTCACGCATTCCGGTAAAGGGTGAAACGCGGTAGCCAAAGCCGCTGGTGACCCATCCTTTGGTCGGCCAAACGGAAGGGGTGGAGGTCAGCAACGAAGATTGATCCTTGAAGAATGCATCCAGTTCGTGAAAACTCACTTCTTGGCCTTTGGCGCGCCCGGTAAGGTGGTGCAGATCTTCGTCAAGCTGGTTCAACAAACCTTGCGAGTACTTTTCACCTGCCGCGCTGAAGTCTTCAGGATTGCTGGGACCGCCAACACCGAAGTTCGCGCCGCGGCTGTCGCTGTTTTCAAGCGCGGTAATGATACGAAGCTTTTTATCAAACTTCTCGAGGCGGGCCATTTGGCTTTCAAACTCCTCAACCCGCATTGCGAACCGCTGAATTTCCTGTTTCTGGGTTACCGCCGTTTCCCGAAGCTGGTTGATCTCATCCAGATGGAGGTTCATGGAAAACATGCTGTAGGAAATGTAGAGGAAACCGAGAAATGCAATGCCCAGTGCGCCGAAACCAATTTTTACAAGATTTTTCGGAATGGATAAACGCTTCATCTTGCCGGCGAGATCGGCCATCAAGATGACCGTATATTTCTCAGCAAAGAACCTTTTCCAGAAAGCTGAAAAATCCTTCACAATCCTCTCCCTACAAAGTCAACGCCGTTTTATGCGGCGCTCTGCATTTCCCACCAGAATGTTCCGGGAAGTTTAACATGCACCCTGCTTGAAAATCAACTGATATTTCAATGCTATTGTCCTTCCGTCATGGAGAGGTCAAATGCAAACTGCATACCGCTGACCCCCAAAATAACTTTAACCACAGCTTATGAAAAAGATTTACCTCTACAGCCTTTATTTTACAATACTATGGAGAAATACACGAATATCGAATTTCGACCGGCCCAAGCAACCCAACGATACAACAGTCAAATAATCATACGGCTGTATGATTCTATAGGCCGTTTTACACGATCTGCATTGTTTATTTGAGTGATTGGCGTTGATAATGCCCACCTCATTCCCGCATACTATGGCGATGAAAAAAACAGCTGCGTGGGGCAACAAACCGAAAATGGGCCAGCATTTTTTGGCGGACCGTTCCATTTGTTCCACGATCGTCGACGCGGCTGAAATTCATCCCGGCGACCATGTGGTTGAAATCGGCCCCGGACAGGGTGCGCTCACCGGCCTGTTGGCATCCGCCACACCGCGCCTGACCCTGGTTGAACCGGATCGGGAACTGTCGTTCCAACTGATGCTTCATCACGGCAGGGCAACTATGTTGCGGGAAAAAGCCGAAGATGTCGATTTCAGCGCACTGGAAGGGCCGCTCATTGTGGTGAGCAACCTCCCCTACTATGCGTCGGTTCCTATCTTCAAACATCTCATCACCCATAAGCGGAACATCACACGCATGGTGCTCATGTTCCAAAAAGAAGTGGCCCGAAGGATATCCTCGGCACCGGGGAACCGCAGTTATGGTTCGCTCTCGGTATTCAGCGCCTACCACTGGGCCATGGAAGAACTGATCATTGTAAAACCGGAGGCATTCCGTCCGCCTCCTAAAGTTGACTCCGCCGTACTCCGTTTTACGCCGTTGAGCGCCCCCCCGGTGGCTGTGGATGAAACCCGGCTGTTTACATTGGTGAAAGCGGCGTTCGCCCAGAAACGCCGCACCTTGCGCAACAACCTGAAAGGGGTTTATACCGCCGAATCGATGGAGAAGGCGATGGCGGCGGCGAACCTGGGGCCCAACGCGCGGGCCGAGGAAACCCCGATGGCCGTTTTCGCCATTCTGGCGGAGCATCTGCAAAAGGCCGACATCACGGCTGAATAAAACAATCCGGGGTCAATCCCTCGGGACGGCCAGCATTCTCTCCAACGCCCGGCGGGCTTTTGAAAGAACCGGTTCCTCAACCTTGATAACGTTCTTCATGTCCCGCAACGAATCGCGGACATCTTCGATGGTGGTGATCTTCATATTAGGACAGATGAGATTCTTTGAAACGAGGATGAACTCCTTGCCGGGGTTCTCCTTCCCAAGCCGGTACATGATCCCCATTTCGGTGCCGACCAGAATGGTCCGGGCATCGCTTTTCTTCGCATAATCATACATGCCGCTGGTGCTGCGGATGGCATCGGCCAGCGCCAACACCTCCGGCGGGCACTCGGGATGCGCCACAAACGGCGCGCCGGGGTAGCGGTTTTTGAAATCCACCACTTCCTGGGCGGTCAACAGTTGATGCGTGGGACAAAAACCCTTCCAATACAAAAGTTTCTTCCTCGTCTTGCTTGCCACATAGCGGGAGAGGTTCATATCCGGGATCATGTACACCTCGTCCTGCGGAAGGCTTTCCACCACCTTCACGGCGTTGGCGGAGGTACAGCAAATATCAGATTCCGCCTTTACCTCGGCCGAGGTGTTGACGTAGCAGACGATCGGCATGCCATTCAGCTCTTTCTTTTTTTCGCGCAACGTTTCGGCGGTGATCATGTCAGCCATCGGGCAGCCGGCATCCGGGTTCGGCAGCAGAACGGTTTTTTGGGGGGCAAGGATGGCGGCGCTTTCCGCCATGAAATGAACCCCGGCGAAGACGATGACCTCCGCCGTGCTGTCCGCCGCGATCCGGCTCAGCGCCAGCGAATCGCCGCAGTGGTCGGCGATCTCCTGCACTTCATCGCGCTGGTAGTTGTGGGCCAGGATGATGGCGTTGCGCTCTTTGCGCAGGCGGCAAATTTCATCAAAGATGTCTTTATGTTTTTGCATAGGCACAATGTGTCACATCAACCAGCGCAATTCAACCCGGTTTTTAAAATCTTGGCATGGGAATATTGAGAATACGAATGTTCTGCGGCTATTTCCTGATTGTTCAATTAATCGCCTAAATGGGCAACAATAACTCTGAATTTCACCAATAACTTAAATGCGGGCGATCTGAGTCTTCAGCGTCTGAACTCGATAGTCTTCAAATATCCGAAACCGGATTGGATATGGAAAAATGAGGCGGGCTGGTAGTGGCGGAAAATAAAAGCAATCCGTTAAATGGTCGGGACGGCGGGATTTGAACCCACGACCCCACGCACCCCAAGCGTGTACTCTACCAGGCTGAGCCACGTCCCGACATCATCCGCATTCCCCAGTATTCACCAAAGAAGGCGGCGGTAGACTGGTAATTGTAACAGGAATTATTGCACTGTCATTACTTTTTTAATGAAATTCCGCGCGGCCTTCGGCCAGCGTATTACAGGCGCTTTACCAGCCGGTCAATCACCTGAAGGTCTTTGAGCAACTCCGGCAGGTCTTTCATGAAAAGCATATTCGGGCCGTCGCACGGCGCGGTATCCGGATTGGGGTGGACTTCCATAAAAACGGCGGCGACTCCCACCGCAACGGCCGCACGGCTCAGGGCCGGCACGAACTTCCGTTCACCGCCGGAGCTTTCCCCCTTGGCGCTCGGCAACTGTACGCTGTGAGTGGCGTCGTACACCACCGGAAAACCGAATTGCGCCATGATCTGCAACCCGCGAAAATCGTTTACGAGGTTGTTGTAGCCAAAGGTGGTTCCGCGCTCGGTTAACATGATCTGGCCATTGCCGCTTTCGGTCATCTTTTCGGCCGCTTTCGCCATGTCCCACGGGGCCATGAACTGCCCTTTTTTCACGTTCACCGCCTTGCCGGTTTTGGCGGCGGCCACCAGCAGGTCGGTCTGGCGGCAGAGGAACGCCGGTATCTGGATGAAATCCAGCACCGCCCCCGCCTCGGGTATCTCTTCTTGCGTATGCACGTCCGATATCACCGGAAGATCGAACGTTTCGCGCACTTTGTTGAGTATCCGCAACCCCTCTTTCATGCCGATGCCGCGAAACGATTTGATGGAGGAGCGGTTCGCCTTGTCGAAACTTGATTTGTAAACGAGGCCGATCCCCAATTCAGCGGTGATCTTTTTCAGCAGTTCCGCCGCGTAAAGGGCGCTTGTTTCATCCTCAATCACACAGGGTCCGGCTATGAGGGTGAACGGCAGGGGGTTGCCGATGCGCACCCCGCGCGCTTCCACTACGCGTTGCGCGTGATGCGTCACAGCAGGTATTCCGATTTGATCGCCGCTTCGATAAACGCGGAAAAAAGCGGATGCGGGTTTAGCGGCGAGGATTTGAATTCCGGGTGGAACTGGCCGGCGAGGAACCAGGGATGATCCTTGATCTCGACGATCTCCACCAGGTTGCCGTCCGGCGACAGGCCGCTGATGACCAAGCCCGCCTCTTCCAGCTGCATCCGGTACTTGTTGTTGAACTCGTAGCGGTGGCGGTGCCGTTCATTGATCTCCTCGGCGCGATAGGCGCTGTGGGCATGGCTGTTTCTCCGGAGAATACAGGGGTAATTTCCCAGCCGCATGGTTCCGCCCATTGCCCTCCCCTTCTGGTCCGGCATCAGGTCTATCACCGAGTTCTTGCCATCCGGCACGAACTCGTTACTGCTGGCATCCTTGATGCCGCAAACGTTGCGGGCAAACTCGATCACCACACAATGCATGCCGAGGCAGATGCCGAAGAAGGGGATCTTCCGTTCCCGCGCAAGACGCACGGCGGTAATCTTTCCCTCCGCGCCGCGGGTGCCGAAGCCGCCCGGCACCAGAATGCCGCCGCAGCCGGCAAACACAGTCTCGGCATTTTCCCAGGTTACCTGTTCGCTATCGATCCAACGGACGTCGACGCCGGAGTTGTTTGCTATGCCGCCATGGGTAAGCGCCTCCACTAGGCTTTTGTACGATTCCTGCAATTCAACGTATTTGCCAACCACCGCTATGGTGACCCGCTGCGGGGGGCGCAACACCGTATCGACGATCCGCCGCCACTGCACGGGATCCTTTTTCTCCACCTTGATATCGAGCAGTTGCATCAGTATTTCATCAACCCGCTCCTCGTGGAACACAAGCGGCAGTTCATAAATGCTTTTCACGTCGATGGCGTTTATGACACGGTCATGCCTCACGTTGCAGAAAAGCGATATTTTCTTTTTCATTTCTTCGGGGATCAACACCTCGGTGCGGCAGAGCAATATATCCGGCTGGATGCCGATCTCGCGCAGTTCTTTCACCGAGTGCTGCGTCGGCTTGCTTTTCAGCTCGTGAGCGGACTTGATATACGGCACGAGGGCCACGTGGATATAGGCGATGTCTTTTTCCCCTACGTCGAACTTGAACTGGCGGATCGCCTCGAGGAAGGGCAGCGATTCGATATCGCCGACGGTGCCGCCGATTTCGCAGATAATAACATCGTACCCTTTGGCGGCCTCATGGATGCGCTTTTTGATTTCATCGGTGATGTGCGGAATGACCTGCACGGTTTTACCCAGGTACTTCCCCTCGCGCTCGGCGCGGATGACGGTATCGTAAATCCTTCCGGTGGTGACGTTGTTGACCTTTCCCATCCGGGTGCTTACAAAACGCTCGTAGTGGCCGAGATCCAGGTCGGTCTCCGCGCCGTCGTCGGTGACAAACACTTCGCCGTGTTGGTAGGGACTCATGGTTCCCGGATCGACGTTGATGTAGGGGTCGAGCTTGATGAAAGTGACCGTCAGCCCGTTTGCCTCCAGCAGCGCCCCGATGGAAGCGGATGAAAGCCCCTTGCCCAGCGAAGAGAGAACCCCGCCCGTGACGAATACGAATTTAGACATGCGTCAACCCCTCCGCCCGTTCGAGATCCTCGGGTGTGTCAATGCCAATACTATCCTTACCGGTTACGATCACCCGGATGTTTACCCCATTTTGGAGAATACGGAGCTGTTCCAGTTGTTCAGCCTGTTCCAGAATCCCCGGTTCCATCAGGGAGAATTTTAGCAAAAACGCCCTGCGATAGACATACAAACCTAAATGTTTGTGACGGGATATTTTTTCCAGCTTTCCCCGGTTATACGGGATGGGGGCGCGCGAGAAATAGAGGGCGTTTCCCCGGTAGTCCATCACCACTTTGACCGCGTTGGGGTTGTTGAATTCATCATCATGCGTTATCGGCACCGCAAGCGTGGCGACATTCAGGGCGGAATCGTCCAGCAACGCCTGCACGGCGCGGTCGACCGATACGGTATCAATCATCGGCTCGTCCCCCTGGATGTTGACGATGATATCGGCATCGCTGCCCGCCGCTACTTCAGCTATCCGGTCGGTGCCGC
>JAKAGL010000074.1 GCA_021815535.1 bacterium | reverse complement strand
GCTGTTCGTCCGCTACCAGCAGGGGTTCCGGCCCGGCGGCCTCGCGATCGAGGGCGATTTCGTCCGCCAGTTCCGCAACGATCGGGTCGCCACGATCGAGGCCGGCCTCCGCCACACCGCCCACCGTATCGACCTCAGCATGACCGTCGCGCGGGCCGCTTGGCGCGAGATCCAGGCCGACTTCATCGATGGCTCCGGCCTGCAGTTTGCCCACAAGGTCCTTGGTGACACCGATACATATCGCCGCTTTGCCGCCGCTCACACAGCCCGCGGCGATCACGCCGGAGCCGATTTTCACTTTCATCTCGTCCACCAGTTCGCGCAACGAGCCGCCGTCCATATCGCCGAAATTGCGGAACCGCACTTTGACCCCTTTAACCTCGCGCTCTTCCCCCGCCGCTTCGCCCCCGGCTCCGCCGCGCGCTTTCTCGTTCTGCAGTTTCTTGACGGTTTTTTCCAGTTCCTTGTCCCTGTCGATCAGCTTTTGCACCCGGTCGGGGGCGTCTTCGGGGCGGCACTTCACCATGCCCGAAACCTCTTTCAGCTTCCCTTCCAGTTCGGTGAAATATTCAAACGCCCGTTCGCCCGTGACCGCTTCGATACGGCGGATCCCGGCGGCAACGCCCGATTCGCCAATGATCTTAAAAACGCCGATCTGCCCCGTGCTGATGGCGTGAGTGCCGCCGCAGAGTTCTTTTGAGAAACCCGGCATATCAACCACGCGCACCGATGCGCCGTACTTTTCGCCGAACAGCGCGGTGGCCCCGCCGTCCATCGCCTTTTCCACATCCATCTCCACGGTGTTGACGGGCAAATCTTCCCGTATCATCCGGTTCACGATATTTTCAACCTCGCGCACTTCCTCGTGCGTGGTGGCGGTGTAATGCGAGAAGTCGAAGCGGAGCCGCTCGTGGTTCACCGCCGAGCCGGATTGTTTGACGTGCTCGCCCAGCACCTGGCGCAACGCGGCCTGCAACATGTGCGTGGCGGTATGATTGCGCCGGGTGGCGGCCCGCTCGTCGCCGTTCAGCTTCGCGTGAACGCGCTGGCCGGCCTTGAATTCGCCGTCCATCACCTCCACCACGTGCGCGGTCATATCGAGCGCCTTCCGGGTGTCGATCACGCGCGCCATGCCGCTGTCGGCCTCGATCACACCATGATCCCCCATCTGGCCGCCCGATTCAGCATAGAACGGGGTCTTGTCCAGGATGATCTCCCCTTTGTCCCCTTTCGCCAGCCGGTCGACAGGGGCATCCCCTTTTATCAGCACCTTTACGGCGGCGTCCTCTTCCGCTGAACCGTAGCCGGTAAAAACGGTTTTTTCGTTTTCCAGCCCTTTATACTTGGCGGGGGTTTCGGCGGCGGTATGTTTGGCTCCTTTGCGGGCCTGCTCGCGCTGCGTTCCCAGCTCGGCGTCAAACTCCGCCTTGTTGAAGCCGAGGCCCGCGTCCTGTATCACGTCCCCCGCCAGGTCCAGCGGGAAACCGTACGTATCGTACAGCTTGAAAATCTCCTTGCCATCCACATACGCGCTTTTCTTCGCGCGGGCGCTGTCGATGACGTCGTGCAGTATCTTCAGGCCGGTCTCCAGCGTCCGCCCGAACCGCTCCTCCTCGCTCTTGATGATCTTCGCCATCGTCCCTTCCGCTTCGCGCAGTTCGGGATAGGTCTCCTTGAAGTTGTCTATCACCGAGCCGATGACCTGATACAGGAACGGCTCGGCGGCCCCCAGCATCTTACCGTGGCGCATGGCGCGCCGCATCAGGCGGCGCAATACATAGCCGCGGTCGTCGTTGCTGGGCAGAATCCCCTCGGTGATGAGGAACGCGGCGGCGCGCGTATGGTCGCCGATGACGCGGAACGAGATGTCGCTTTCGTGGCTGACGCCGTACTGCTTACCCAGAACTTCCTCGGCGCGGGCTATCACGGGCCGGATGAGGTCGGTATCGAAATTGGAATCAACGTCCTGCATGACCGAGGCCAGCCGCTCCAGCCCCATACCGGTGTCGATGGAGGGTTTGGCCAGCGGCGTCATGGCGCCGTCGGCGGCGCGGTTGTACTGCATGAAGACGAGGTTCCATATCTCCTCGTACCGGTCGCAGTGGCAGGCCACGTCGCACTCGGGGCGGCCGCATCCCTTCGAGGGGCCGTTATCGATGTGTATTTCGCTGCACGGTCCGCAGGGGCCGGTCGGCCCCATGCTCCAGAAATTGTCTTTTTCCCCCAGCGCAATGATACGGTCCTGCGGCACACCGGCGATCTTCTGCCATATTTTTGCCGCTTCGTCGTCCTTTTCATATACGGTAATCCAGAGCTTTTCCTTCGGCAGTTTCAATACATCGATGAAGAACTCCCATGCGAAGGCAATGGCGTCTTCCTTGAAGTAATCGCCGAAAGAAAAGTTCCCGAGCATTTCAAAGAAGGTGTTGTGGCGGCGAGTGCGGCCGACCTCCTCCAGGTCGTTGTGCTTGCCCGATACACGCAGGCACTTTTGCGAGGTCACGGCGCGGGTGTAGTCACGCGCCTCCTTGCCGATGAACAGGTCTTTGAACTGCACCATCCCCGAGTTGGTGAATAGCAGTGTCGGATCGGCCGACGGCACAAGGTTGGAGCTTCGCACCAAGCGGTGCCGTTTCGAAACGAAATAATCGATGAACTGTTTTCGCAGTTCGTTGCCGCTCATCCGGTTTTTCATAGCCCCTTACCATACCAGAATACGGGAGCCGTTTAAATACGGATTTGGTACCGCAGGATTCATCCTGCGGTTGTTCCCGAAGGGGCAAGCCCCTCTTGGCCCTTGCGGGCCAACAACAGAATGAATTCTATTGTACCAACGCGACGAGCTTCCTTTTACAGCCAGCGTCTTTTACGGAAAAAATAAACCATCACGCCCGCAACCATGAAACAGATGCCCCAGAACGTGGCGTAGCCGTGGCGCCATTCCAGTTCGGGCAGGTACTTGAAGTTCATGCCGTACACCCCCGCCAAAAATGTAAGCGGGATGAAAATGGTGGCGATTATGGTGAGTATCTTCATCACTTCGTTCGTGCGGATGCTCATGCTGGTGAGGTGGATGTCCATCAGCACCGACAACGTATCGCGGAACGTTTCGATGGTATCGATCACCATGTTGGTGTGATCGTACAGGTCGCGCAGATAGATGCGCGTTCCCTCCTTGAACAGCAGACCGCCGCTCCGCTCGATGGTTCCCACGCTGTCGCGCAACGGCCACACCGATTTGCGCATTTCTATCAACGCCTGCTTTAGGCTGTGCAACGGCCCGATCACGTCCGAACCGTCCCCTTTGGTTATCGAGTCCTCAAGAAGGTCCATATCCTCTTCAAGCTCTTCCAGGCGCACCAGATAGCTGTCGACGATGGCATCCACCAGCGTATACGCAAGGTAGTCCGGTCCCTGCCGCCGCACCCGTCCCTTGCCGCGGCGGATACGGTCGCGCACCGGCTCCAGCACCGCCCCTTTCCGTTCCTCGAACGAGATCACGAAGCCTTGCCCCAGGATGATCGATACCTGTTCCGCTTCCAGTTCCGCCGTCACCTCGTCAAACTCGAAAAGCTTGAGGACGATGTACAGGTAATCGCCGTAGTCTTCCACCTTGGGGCGCTGGCTGGTGTTGAGGATGTCTTCGATGACGAGGGGGTGCAACCCGAAGCCCGCGCACAGCTTTTCCACCACCGCCACATCGTGAACGCCGGCGACGTCGATCCACGTCACGGTCGCCACGTCGCGGAACGGGGCGCAATCGTCCGGCGAGGCGATCTTTTCCTCTTTGCATTTCTCCGCATCGAAATCGAAAATGGTTATTTCGGTGAAGTCGCTGTGCCGCTCGCCGATATGCACCAGTTCGCCGGGGGCCAACCCCGCTGAACGCGAAGGGCTTTTATAGCTTCTATTCAACGCCATGCTCCCCTCTATACGCCGGATTCCCTACACCATAACATACCGTCATTCCTTCGCCAACCGGGGAGCGCGCAGCCTCAATCACCGGCTGATTTGGATTACAATGCGCGAAGAAACGTATCTAACCATGATTGACGGTATCAATGCCGCATTTCAGCGCCGCCGTGGCTTTCGCCAATTAGGCGGTTTTGCGACGGCTTGGTACCACAGGTTTTAACCTGTGGATTGCCGCGCCAGCGGCAATGCCATCTTGGCCCCTGCGGGCCAACAACAGAATGAATTCCGTTGTACCGGCTTTATAGTCTTCCTTAGTCGAAGATCGGGGGGGTGGCCTTGCCGCGGGAAAAGATAACCACAGAGTCCCGGAGACAGGCCTTCTCCAGCCGATGACACTCAAGCCGCGTGTCCCACTTGTAGATAAGGTAGAATATTGCGAATCTGAAATGAAGGAATCGATGAAGAAAAAGGTGACCGCCGCCGTGCTCGCCCTTGCCTTTGCCGGCATTGCGTTCTTTCTATTCCAGCGGCAGGTGGGCGAGGTCTATCTGAAAAGCGGCAAACACCTGTATGACGAGAACAGCCCCCTGGCCACGGGGGCGCTGCGCCGCGCATCATGGTACGCCTGCGCCGATCCGGCATCCTACTACTTCCTTGCCGCCGCCCTGCAAAAAGAGGCGGTGGCCTCTTCCGCCGCCGACGCGCGGGTGCGGCTGGTGGAAGGGGAAGCAGCGATCCAGAATGCGCTCGCCATCCGCACCGACGCCACGATCCTTCAGTTGCTTGGGGAAAACAGGATGCTGGACGGCATATTCGACGAATCGCTGGAAGCCTACAATGCCGCCTTTTTCCTCTCCCAAAAACCGGGAGATGTCAACGCCTGGAAGGAACAGCGCAAATACCAGGCAGAGGTTGCACGCGCCGCTTTCGTGCGCGGAGCGCTCGGCCCCGCGCTCATCATTGCCTATAACCATTTTTCGGATTATGCGCCGTTTGCCAAAGAAGGCGCAATGACGGAACTTCTGGCGGCATTCTTTAAAACGGTGCCGCCCGAACGCTGGAGAACCGCCACCGTTGAAAATGACGGCCCGGCCCTCAAGAAGCTGTTCGCCGCCCGCACCCCTGAAGAACGCCACGGCATCAAAGACGCCCTGTTGCGCGAAAATTTCAGGTTTCTTGCCAGCTACTTGGAGGAGTCATGACCGCCGCCGGGCTGCGCCGCTGGCTTCTCATGGGGATGCTGCTGGCCCTCCCCATCGTCTATGTGCCGTGGGCCGACGAGCCGTACCGCGCCTTCCGCGAGGAACTGTTTCAACTGGCCGGGGCGGGCGTCATTCTGCTGTGGCTCTATTCGCGCGTCACGCGGACGGACGGGACGCCCCTCTCCCCGCGCGGAGTTAATGCCGGTTTCATGTTGTTCGCCATTGGCACAGCCGCGCTGTTCCTGTCGTTCGCCCTGAACGGCGGAAGCCTTTCCGCCGCCGTCAACGTGGCGCTGGGGGGCATTATGTTCCTTGCCCTGTACAACGACATTACGGCGGATACCGCGTTTGAATGGACGAAGCGGTTCATCTTCGCCGCGGTGGTCAACGGGATCCTCGGCATCGTCCAGTTCTTCGGCTATGACCCGTTCTTCCAAAGCCTCGATCCCGCTTTCCACAACGTCTACCGCCGCTATTTAATGGCCGGCTTCATGGACAGCCCGAACATGCTGGCCCCCTTTCTGGCTTCGTTTGCGCCGCTGGCTTTCGCCTTTTTCATGTACGAATCCGCACGGGGGAAAATGATCGCGTGGACCTTGCGCCTCATTTTCCTTCTAACGGCCGTCTCGTTGACGCAAAACCTCGGCGCGCTTCTGCCGCTTGGCGGCATATTGGGGGCGATGCTTCTGTATTTTACGTTCTGCTGCCCAGCCGCCGGGGGAAAACCGTCAGGTTACAAACTGGCCGCAACTTGGGGCATCGCGCTGCTGGTCATCGGCGTGGCGGCAACCGTCTATATCCGGCAGGACGATACCACCCGCCTGCTTAAACGGTATTCGATGGATGAACGGCGGATGCAGAACGAAGCCTGCCTGATGATGTTCCGAAACGCGCCGCTCACCGGCAAAGGCCCCGGTTTTTTCTACGCGCACTTTGAGGAGTACCGCCGCGCCGTCTGGTTCGACGCCCCGCCGCTCCGTCTGCCCGACCGCCCGGCGCACCAGGCGCATGACGATTATCTCCAGCTTTTGGCCGAAGGGGGACTGTTGGCGGCGGTCCCCTTCGGATGCCTGCTTCTTTTCTGGATGTATCGTCACGTCGCGGCGCTGACCCGCCCCAAACGCCTCCTTCCCTATCCGCTCGCTCCGTTGTTACCGGGCGCTATCGGCGGGTTCTGGGTGATTGCGCTCAACGGCATTGGGAACTTTCCTTTTCACATCGCGCCTCTTGCCGTCACCGCCCTTTTTTGGGCGGCGGTGGCGGCGGTGCTGATAAATCCCCCCGGCAACTCCCCTTAGCGTAACGCAACGCTCCACACAGAAACGAAATGCATCACTTTTTTACCGCCCAACATCGCGTTATGCGCTGATTTTTGTTAGGATTTAAAAAAGCGTGGTATCATATAATAAATAGGATTAAGGGGATTGTTTTTATCCCCTTATAAGGCGAGGGAAATATTTTCATCATGACTGGCGACATAGAGAAGCTTTTCCGGCTATCGCTCGACCTCATCTGCATCGCAGGCACAGACGGGTACTTCAAGAAGATAAACCCGGCGTTTTCCAAATTGCTCGGTTATTCCGAAGAAGAACTTCTCAAAACCCCATTCCTCCAGTTCATCCACCCCGACGACCGGGAAAACACGATGAAAGAAGTGGAATCGCAGTTACAAGGTTCGCCCACCCTTTACTTTGAGAACCGCTACCTCCACAAAGACGGCTCCGCCAGGTGGCTGGCGTGGAACGCCTACGCGGACATTCAAGAAGGGTTGCTGTACGCCATCGCCCGCGATGTTACCGGACAAAAACAAACAGAAGCGGCGTTGCGTGACAGCGAAGAGCTTTTCCGCACGCTCGTCGAAACAGCCGATGACGCGATCCTACTGATGGATCTGGATTTCAACCGCATCTACGAGAACGAGGAGTCATGGAAAAACCTGGGATATACCCGGGAAGAGTGGAAAAACCTGGGCCCTTTCTGGGAACGGATACACCCCGACGATATCGCCGGGATCAAGGAGACCTCCGCGCATCTTCTGAAAACCGGGGCCGTCTTCAGCAAATACAGGATCCGGCATAAAAACGGGCATTACATCACCCGGCAGGCCAAATCCAAAATCGTCTACTCCGGCGGCAAACCGATATCCGTCATATCCATTCTGCGCGACATAACCGATATGGAACGGGCGGAAGAGGCGCTGCGCCAAAGCGAGTTCTTGATGAACGCCGCCCAACAGATGGCCCACATCGGCGGCTGGGAATACAATCTGGAAAATGAAACGATGGTCTGGACGGATGAGGTATACCGCATCCACGGCATCGATCGGGAACTGATCCCGCCCGGGTCCATCATGCACATCGCAAAAAGCGTGGCATGTTACAACCCCAATGACCGGCCGGTGATCCTGGCCGCCTTTCAAAAGTGCGTGGAGGAAGGCATTCCCTATGACATGGAATTCCCTTTCGTATCCGCCAAAGGCCGCCGGATGTGGATTCGCACGGCCGGGCATCCCCTCCATGGCAAGGGAAAAGACGGCGGGATCACCGGGGCGATCGGCCACATCATGGATATCACCGAGAGGAAAGAGGCGGATATCGCCATTAAAGCCATCGTGGAGGGGACGTCCTCGGTGGTCGGCGAACAGTTCTTCCGTTCTCTCGTTCAGCATTTCGCGCTGGCGATGGATATGCGGTTCGCCCTCATAGCCGGCATGGATGATGAAAACATGGCCAGAACCATCGCCCTCTGGGCGGACGGAAAATTCGGCGATAATTTCTCTTACGATATCAGGGGTACGCCGTGCGCATACACCGTGGGAAAAAAATTCGCCGCGTACCATAAAAATGTGGCCGCGCTGTTCCCCGACGACCATTGGCTGAAAGACAACGGCATCGAAAGCTACCTGGGCATCTCGCTGTTCAGCACCGCCGAAAAGTTCCTCGGACATTTGGTCGTCATGGACACCAAGCCCATAACCGATATCGACCGTATGATCGCCATCCTGAAAATATTCGCCGCCCGCGCGGCCGTGGAGTTGGAGCGCAAAGAGGCGGAAGAACAGCTGAAAGCCGAAAAGGAAAAAGCCGAGGCCGCCACATTGCTGAAAGACAAATTCGTTTCGCTGGTCGCCCACGACTTCCGCTCGCCGTTGGCAACAGTGAACATGATGGTGAACCTCACCCTCTCGAACATGAAGGCCGGACGGCACGCCGAGGCCATGGCGATCCTGGCGAAGATACATGCCATGGGCGAAACGATGATGGCAATGGCGGTAAACCTGCTTGATGCGGCCAAACTTCAATCCGGGAAAATAGAGTTGGCCAGAAAAATAACGGGCATAAAGACCGTCTGCGATGACGTCATCGATGAACTGCGATTCTTCGCCGATAAGAAAGGGGTCGTCTTGACCAACAAGGTGCCCGCTGACGCCCGATGGTATGTAGACAAAAACCTTTTCCAAAGGGTGGTCCACAACCTGGTGACGAACGCCGTGAAATTTTCGCATAAAGGCGGAACGGTCACGATAAATGCGGCCGCGGGAGATCCCATGCGGCTCACCGTGCAGGACACCGGCATCGGCATACACGAATCCATCCTTCCCGATCTCTTCAGATACGACGTCAAGACCACCACCGCCGGCACCGATGGCGAACGGGGCACCGGTTTCGGGCTGCCGATGGGCATGGACATCATCAAGGCCCACGGAGGCACGATACAGGTATCCTCCCGCATGGATGAAGGATCGCTTTTCACTATTGAGATGCCGGGCGCCAAACCGGAAGTGCTGGTGGTGGATGATGACAAGGAAGTGATAGCCAATCTGCGCACTTACCTGGAAAGCGTGGGAGCCGCCGTATTAACGGCTCACACCGGCGCCGAAGCGATGGATATCATTCAGCGCAATAACCCGATGCTGGTGATCACCGACATCGCCATGCCGGCGACCGATGGGCTTGTTCTCCTGCAAAACCTGAAAAAGGATTCGAAGCATTCCCGCATTCCGGTGATCATTATCGCCGGCAACCGCGGCATAGGCATCCGCCAAACGGCCTTTGAATACCACGCCGACGACTTCATCGCCAAACCGCTGTCGAAACCCGATTTCATACCGCGTATCGG
>JAKAGL010000073.1 GCA_021815535.1 bacterium | reverse complement strand
AAAAGAAAAACCGCCAAATAACGGGTTTGCACAAAGCATGGAAGGGGCCAATTTTCCCCGCCGGTCAAACAGTGAAGCGGAAAGATCGCGCCGCCGCCTTTATTTTGGCGGGGCATCGAAACCGGCGAAAAGAACCGTGGCGACCGCCGCCAAATGTGGCGGCCGGGTGAAGAATGGGAGAACCGGGGGCGGCCCCGGCCTTATATTTTCGCCCCCACCTTATTCGATGCGGGGCCTTCGCCGGAACTGTTCACGGCGGTGACGCGGTAAAAATACCGGTCTCCTTTAACAAGCCCCGTATGGCTAAAGCTGCTGGAAGCAACATTGATTTTCTCAACTGCGCCTTTATCGAACGCCCCGGTTTTGGAAATGTAAACATTGTAGGATTGGGCCCCGCCAATAACATCCCACTTAAGCGTGATCTTGTCCGGGTACACCGCCACTGCCAGGTTGGCGGGCTGCCCCGGCGGCGACACCTTCATCAGAACCCCCGATTCCTGCGAGAAGGGCCCCTGGCCGGAATCGTTGAGCGCCGCTACGGCGTAAAAGTAATGGCCGCCGCTCTTCACCCCGGTATGGGAAAAGAAATTCGTGGAAACCGTTTGGCCCGTCCCCGCCAATGCCGCCATACCCGGCTTTTCGGCATAACAAATACGATAGGAGGTTGCGGTTGGAACCGGTTCCCATTTGACATTCACCACCCCTTTGTCCGAAATACTTGCCGTGATGCCGGCCGGCTGGGCGGGGGCGCTCCCCCGAGGCATCCCCCCCACCTCCGCAGAGGGAAGGCTTTCCACCGATGCATTGGCCGCAGTCACCACATAAAAATACGCGGTGCCATTCTTAAGCCCTTTATGTTCATAGGCCAGCCCCTTTATCCCGCCTATTTTTGCCGCCTTCCGGGGATTGACCCCCGCTTCGCCGCCATAATAGATATTATATGAATCCGCCCCCGCCACCTTGTTCCACGTCAGGGTTACCTTTCCCGCCTCTGAAACGGTCGCGAGATTCACGGGATTTGGCAGAATGGGGGCTAAAACCTTCCTCTCCATTTCGGATGATCTCCCGCAGGAAGCCAGAATACAGGCCAAGAACAGGGCTGAAAGCGGGGATAATGAGAATCCTCTCCGGTGATCAATTACTTTTTTCGCCGATCGACGGCGAAAAAAAGGGAATAAAACAATCATTGTCTTTCGGCACATTTTATCGCAACAATCGGCGGTTTTTCCGCTTTTTTTGAACTTACCGCAGGCTGGCGATGCACCGCCATCCCGCTCTCCCCAAGCGGAAATTTTGTGCAAAGGAAATCTCTTGAAAAAAGTCCGCATTTTCAATATCGTTGACGTAGGGGAAGAGCGAATTCATTCTCCACGCCGACATTGGGGAGTGTACAAAAGTTTTTTTGACATGGAGAACATATTTCAATGACTATTCACAAGACCAAAGAACCTGCCTTTAACGTTGACGCCTATCATTCGTGGCTGGAAGACCGGGCGAAAGTGGCATCTGCGCTGAAGGTTTCCCATTTCATCACCATCTCACGGGAGTACGGTTGCGACGCCTTCCCAACGGCGGGCAAGCTGCAGGAAATGATCAATTCGAGACATCCCACCAACAAGTGGCTGGTATTCAGCCACCAAATGCTGCAAAAGCTGGCCCAGGACGAAAAACTCGGCTCCGACCTTATCAGCAACGTCAGCGAAAAACGCTACTCATTCATGAACTGGTTTATCGACGGTTTGGTGCCGGATTATCTCCAGTCGGTGCAATCGCAGGTGTTCGAACGGATGCGCACCCTTCTGCTCAATCTGGCGGAGAAGGGAAACGTCATCATCGTCGGCGGCGGATCACAAATCATCACCAACGAACTCGACCCGTCCAAGTTTGCCGGCACGCATGTGCGTTTTTACGCATCGTACCCGTGGCGCCTCAAATCCGTCATGGAGAAATTCCATTTAAACCGCGCGGATGCGGAAGAGCAGATCAAAACAAAGCAGGATGCGCGCAATAAGTTTGTGGAAGACTTCACCGGCAGGTCCTCGGCCGATCCGTACCTTTACCACCTGATGCTCAACAACGACAAGAACACCTCGGATTCGATGGCCGCCGCGGTATTCCACTATTGCGACAGCAAGGGGTTCTTCAAGTAGGGCCGGCATGGATCTGCCTGAAGGTAGACAGGCTTTAAGGGAAATAAAGGCCCTGGAGGACGGAATTGAGCTAAGGCTCAAGGAAGTACGGCAACAGGCGCAGGAAATGGTCAGCCGGGCGCGCGCTGAAGCAGAAGAGCGGATCCGGCTGAAGGAAGGCGAGCTGGCCCGGTTGCGATGCCGGCTGGATGCCGGAACTGGCGGCGCGGAGGATGCCGGAAGTCCCCTTCCCGCCGGGGATTTGGTGACGGACAGATCGGCCGTTACCGCACTGGCGCGGGAGCTTTTAAACGTCATAACCGGCCGCTGATCGCGGGAGGTGCACATGATCGTGCCCATGGAACGCCTGCTGGTGGCCGGCCCCAATACTTTCGTCAACCCCGCACTCAAGCTTCTGCACGATGCGGGCACCCTTCATGTAACCAACTCCCGCGAAGACCCTTTTTTAACCGCAAGCGGACTTGCCACCGGCATGCTTGGCGTGGAAGACGAGGAACTTTTGGGTTTGGCCGAGCCGCTTCTTTTCGAAGTTAAATCCGCGCTCGCCCACCTTGCCCTTGCCCATCCCGCCCACCGTGAACTCATCGCCATCGAGCCGGGAAACAAGGACTGGCTGTCGGATGATTTCCGCGAACACATCGGGGCCATATGCGGCGAGGTGTCCGGCGCCGCGGCGCTTAAACGCCGGTTGGAAGAAGAGTTAAAACATCTGGGCATTTACCGCCGCATGTTCGAAGAGTTCAAGCCCTTGGTGGATATGGCCGTATCCATGCGGACGGTTGAATTATCGGGTTTCATATTCCATGAAAAAGCGCCCGAAGCGGAAGCGGCCCTTGAAAACGCGCTTTCCGCCGTGACCGGAGGAGGGCACGCCATTCTCCACGGCGGCTCCGAAGAAGGATTCACCGCGTTGCTATTGGTTTTTCCTTTGGCAATGCGGAACCGCATCCAAAATGAGGTATTCACGCGCCTGACCGGGCGCATACACACCATAAACATCCCGGCCGAATACGAACGCGCCACATTCGCCGATACGCTCACCGCGCTGTTCGAGCGCGAAACGCTGGCCGAGGCGGGAGCGGAACAGGCGGCCCTGCAATTGCGCGAGTATGCGGTGCGTTATTCCGCCCTTCTCAAAACCGCCGAGAAGGGGCTGGACTGGACGGTAAAACGTTTGCGGGTGCGCAACTTTCTGGCCCGGTCCGGCCGCACCTTTTGGATCTCCGGATGGATCCCGCGCGGGTCTCGCGAGGAACTGGAAGCCCGGATCCTGCGGGAATTCGACGGGGCGGTACTGGTGCTGGCCGCCGAACCGCTCCCGGACGAATACCCCGAAGTGCCGGTGCTGTTGCGCAATGGGCGGTGGGCAAAACCGTTTGAAAGGCTCCTTCAGTTCTTCCCCCCGCCGGTGTATGGCAGCGTGGATCCTACCGTAATGATGATGGTCTTCTTTCCACTTTTCTTCGGCCTCATCCTGGGGGATGTGGGGTACGCATTCATCATGTTCGCCATGGCTCTTTTCTTCCGTATGCGCCGCACCGGAGTGCCGCTTTGGAACGATATCACCACGATCATCATCTTCTGCGCCATCAGTTCATTGTCTTTTGGGATTCTTTACGGTGAATTCTTCGGCAAACTCTGGAACCAAATGGGAATGCCGCCGCCGCTGTTTGACCGCAAACACGAGATCATGGTAACTGAGGTGGCCGTGTTGGCGCTCGGCGGCCTGCACCTTACCGTCGGCAACCTTGTCGGCGGCGTAACGCTGGCCGCAAAGCGCTATTACCGGCTTGCGGCGATGAACTTCCTCGACGCGGCCACCATCTGGGGCATCGCCTACGTGGCATTTCTTGCAATAGCGCAAAGACCGTTGGGGTGGGCGCACGCGGGGTTTGTCGTCACGCCGTTGTCGCTGAAGGTCGTGGCGGGAGGCTTAAAGGAGATCCTGGAAATACCGAAACTCGTTTCCAACATCCTCTCCTATTCGCGTTTGATGGCGTTGGGGCTGGCTTCCATAATGCTGGCCGACGTGGCGGATGATTTTTACACGATGTCCGGCGGAGTGCTCTGGGGGATCGCGGCCGCCCTGGCGCTACATCTGGTGAATTTTGCGCTGGGCATGCTCAGCCCCGCCATCCAGTCACTCAGGCTTCACTATGTGGAATTTTTCAACCAGTTTTATAAAATGGGCAATCGGCGCTATGAGCCGTTCCGCTCAATGTAAATTTGGGGAGGTACACAATGACCGAAGTATGTTTCAGGTATCTGGGGGCATCCATCGCCGTAGGCCTGGGGGCGCTGGCCACCGCGTATGTACAAGGGAAGATCGGCGCGGCGGCGGTGGGTGCGCTCATCGAGCGCAGGGAGTTGACCGGCCTGATGATCCTCCTTCTGGCCATTCCCGAAACGATGGTGATCCTCGGCTTCGTGGTCGCCATCATGATCCTTCTGGGCTGACGTGGGCATCGAAGGACTGGTCTCCGCGCTCAGGGATGAAGCGGCACGGGAGGAAACGGCCCTGCTGGCGGCCGCCGACAGCCGCGTAACGGAAATCCGCGCGGAGGCCGACGCGCGCTTCGCCGCTCTCAATGACGAAGCCGGCCGCATCGAGGCCAAATGCCGCGCGCTGGAAGAAGCGTTGCGGAAAAGCGCAAAAAAAAACGCGGCGCGCAAACGCCTTGCCGCCGCCGAGCAGGCCTATGCCCATGCCGTGCGGGAAGAGTGCCGCGCGCTCTTCCGTAATTTCATGAAAACCCCCGCCTATGCCGGTTTTGTGACGGAGCAGTACAAGGCCGCCGCCGGAGAACTGGAGACGGTGGAGCGGGTGGCGGCCGACGCCCACACCGCGGCGGCGCTCAAAAATGCGGTGGATAATGGCGTGGTGGTTGAAACAGCCCCTGACATTGTTGACGGCTTTGCCGCTTACGGCCCCAGGGGGCGTATCGCCATCTGGTCCACCTTCGACACCCGTTTTGAAAAAGCGTGGCGGCGGGGCGGCCCCGCCTACGCCCTCGTTATTGCCGAGGTTGCACAACATGGGATTTGAATACACCGTCACCCGTCTGCGCGGCCTGCACAGCCGCTTTGTGCCCGATGCCGAAATCGAATCCGTCGCCGCTGGGCGGGACATCTCCTCCATCATGCTGCTTCTGGGAGAATCGGTCTTCGCCGATGAGGTGGAACGGCTCAAAAGCCGTGGCCGCGCCATTACGCATCGCGCGGCGGTCCGCGCGGTGGAAGAGGGACGGTTGGCGGTGATAGAAAAAGCGGCGGCGCTGCTGCGCCAGTGGAATCCGAAAGCCTGCAACCCCGTCTTCGCCCGGATGGAGATGGAACAGGTCAAAGAGGCCATTCGCTGCATTCGGACGGGAGAACCGGTCTACGACAAACGGATACGTTTTCTCCCCCTTATGGACGGCGCGCAATGGCTTCCCCGATCGGAGGGGATACGTACGGTAGCGCAGTTCAAGGAAGAGCTTGTCCGCGCGAAGCACCCCTTCGCCGAGGCCATTGACGATACGCTCTCCCCCGAAATGGCAGAGCTGCATATGGAGCGTTTCTATTTCAATGTATGGCTCAAGCGGAACCATGCGCATGCCGCGCGGTGCGACACCTACTTCGCCGACTGGAACGACATCGTTAACCTGCATACCGGCACGCTTTTGCGCGGCCGCTCATCAGAGGGGGACGCACGGAGGTATTTTGTTGACGGCCCGGGCCGTATCCGCTATTCGCAGTTTGCCCAAATGATCGGGATGGGGGGCGGAGAGTTTCAGGAACATGCCGCGCGGCTGCTTGGACTGCCGCTGGGCCGCCGCGAAGGGGTGGCGGGTTTCGCCCAAAGCCTGCGGCGGGCCTTTTTACGCAAGTGGAAGCTGGGGGCGATCGCCCGTCCCACCGGCCTGTATGAGATCCTCGTTTTTTTTGAAGAGCTCGACGTGATGGCCATGAACCTCAAACTCGCCATCAGTCTCTCCGAAATGCCCCGCGCCCGTGCGGCGGAGGCGGCGGGCTATATGGTGCAAAGACAATTGGCATGAATAGAACGATGGAACTGTTGGTAGTTGCCCCGTGGGAACTCGATATCGGTTTCCGCCTGGGAGGAGCTCATGTTGCCATGGCCGCCAACGCCCCGGCGCTGAACGACCTGTTGGCGCGCACTTTCGCCGAAAAGGAAACGGGCGTGGTGGCCCTGCCGGAGGCGATGCGGCAATGGATAAGCGAACCGATGCGGAAAACGCTGGCCGCCGCCACGTTTCCCCTCGTGATCTTTTACCGCTTTCCCGGCGAATGGGCCGGCGAAGAGGAAGCGGCCGGTGAAGCCGCCGAGATCATTCAACGCGCCATCGGCTACCGCTTGCGGATAAAACCATGAAGGGACATATCGCCAGCATCTCAGGCCCCGCCGTACGGGCCGAAAACCTGGACGGTTGCTTCATGCATGAAGTGGTGCTGGTGGGGGACGAGCAGCTTCTTGGAGAAATCATCCGCATCGACCCCGGCCACGCGGTAATTCAGGTGTATGAGGAAACCCACGGCCTCAAAACCGGCGCGCCGGTGATCCGCAGCGGTGAGCTTCTGTCAGTCGAGCTGGGGCCGGGACTGTTGGGAAGCATATTCGACGGCATTCAGCGCCCTTTGGACGATCTCCACGCCCACTGGGGAAATTTCATCGGCCGCGGCGCGGCGGTGAAGCGGCTCAGCCGGAAAAGAAAATGGCATTTCACCCCGTCGCTCGAGGTTGGCGGCCCGGTGGAACCCGGAACCGTCATCGGCACGGTGAAGGAAACCGAGACCGTCACCCATAAAATAATGGCGCCGCCCGGCGTACGCGGAAAGATCACATTTATCAATGGCGGCGATTTTTCACTGGTCAACACCGTTGCGGCGCTGGACACCGGGTACAAGTTCAGCCTGCGCCAGCGCTGGAACATCCGCGATCCGCGCCCCAACGGAGGTCGGCTTCCTTTTAGCGTGCCGCTTATCACCGGCCAACGGGTGCTGGACACCCTCTTCCCCGTGGCCGAAGGGGGGAGCGCCATCATCCCCGGCGGTTTCGGAACGGGCAAGACGGTGCTGGAACAGACCATCGCCAAATTCGCCAATGCGGACATCATCGTGTACGTCGGTTGCGGCGAGCGCGGCAACGAAATGACCGATGTACTGCATGAATTTCCGCGCCTGAAGGACCCCTACACCGGCCGCCCCCTGATGGAGCGTACGGTACTCATCGCGAACACGTCCAACATGCCGGTGGCCGCCCGTGAGGCGAGTATCTATACCGGCGTCACCATTGCGGAGTATTACCGCGACATGGGATTGCGCGTGGCGCTGCTGGCGGATAGCACCTCGCGCTGGGCGGAGGCGTTGCGCGAGATATCCTCGCGTCTCGAAGAGATGCCGGGCGAAGAGGGATACCCCACCTACCTTGCCAGCCGGATGGCCGCTTTTTACGAACGGGCCGGCCGTTTCAAATGCCACGGCCGCCCCGCCGAACAGGGGGCCATCACCATCATCGGCGCGGTCTCTCCTCCCGGCGGCGATTTTTCCGAACCGGTCACCCAAGCCTCGATGCGCACCGCTGGCACGTTCTGGGCGCTTGACTACAGCCTCGCCTATCAGCGGCATTTTCCCGCCATCAACTGGCGCACCAGCTATTCCCTCGCCTCCCCCGATCTCGCGCCGTGGTACGAGGCGAACGCCGCGCGCGGCTGGGGATCGCTGTTGGGCGAAACCAATTCCATTTTGCAGCGTGAGGAGGAACTGCTGGATATAGCCCGCATCGTCGGCATGGACGCGATGGGGGAGCCGGAGCGGGTGGCTATTGAAGCGGCCCGCCTGATACGTGAAGGCTACCTCCGCCAGAGCGCCGTCGATCCAGCGGATTCGTTCTGCTCGCAGACGCGCCAACTCAAGCTTCTCACCCTTTTCCTGCGCTATGCCCGCGCACTGGAAGCCGCCCAACGCGGCGGCGCATCGCTGGAAAAGATCCTCGCCGCGCCGATGACGGAACGGGTGTTGCGCGCCAAGAACCTGACAGAAGAAGAACTCGAAGCGGAATCGGAAGCGGTTAAAGCCCAAACAGCCGCGTGGTTCGCAACGGAGGAAACATGACCGACAACCTGCTCGCCCGTTCCTACCGCACCATCGAATCGGTGCGGGGGCCGCTGGTCTTTGTCCGCGGCGTGAAAAACGCGGGATTGTCCGAACTGGTGGAACTGGAGCTGGAAGGGGGAATTCGGCGCGATGGGCAAATTATCGAGCTGCATGAAGACCTCGCGGTTATACAGGTGTTCGGCGGCACCAATAAAATATCCCCTGCTACCACCGTGGTTCACCTCAAAGAGGAAGGTTTGACCATGGACCTCTCCCCGCTCATCGTTGGACGGATATTCAGCGGCGCGGGAAGGCCGGTCGACGGCGGCGGCCCCGTGGCGCCGTTGGTGCGCCGCGATGTGAATGGCAGCGCCATCAACCCGATCCGGCGCGACGTCCCTGCCGATTTCATCCAAACCGGCATCGCCGCCATCGATGGGATGGCGACACTGGTGCGCGGCCAAAAGCTGCCGGTTTTCTCCGGTGCGGGGCTGCCGGCCAATGAAATAGCCGCACACATCATTACCAACGCCCGCGTGTTGAAGGATGGCGAGGAATTCGCCGTGGTATTTGCCGGGATGGGGATCACCGCGATGGAGGCGGATTTTTTCGGCCGGACCTTTGAAAACACCGGCGCCATCTCTCACAGCGTTGTGTTCTTAAACCGGGCCGAAGACCCGGTGGTGGAACGGCTGCTTGCGCCGCGCTATGCTCTCACCGCGGCCGAATACCTCGCCTTCGACCTCGGCATGCACGTGCTGGTGGTCTTTACCGACATGACCCACTACTGCAACGCCTTGCGCGAAATAAGCTCCTCCCGCGAAGAAATACCGGGGCGGCGCGGCTATCCGGGCTACATGTACACCGATCTTTCCACCATTTACGAACGGGCCGGACGCATCAAAGGCTTGCCCGGCTCTGTCACCCAGATGCAGATCCTCACCATGCCCGAAGACGACATAACGCATCCGATCCCGGACCTTACCGAGTACATCACCGAGGGACAGATCGTGCTGGACCGCC
>JAKAGL010000072.1 GCA_021815535.1 bacterium | reverse complement strand
TACAACATAGATATCGACAGCTCCACGCTGGTGGAAATGGAACATGCCACGCTGGATGAGCAACAGCGCCACAACTACGAACAGGCCGCCGCCATGACCGCGTACATCCGCAAGCTTGAGCCGAAAGGGGTCACCATCTCCGTCGGCGGCGAGATAGGCGAAGTGGGCGGCCACAACAGCACGGTGGATGAACTGCGCGCCTACATGGACGGCTACAACCGCGTGCTGAAAAAAGGGGTCAAGGGAATTTCGAAGATATCGGTGCAAACCGGCACTTCGCACGGCGGCGTGGTGCTGCCGGACGGCAGTATCGCCAAGGTTAAACTGGATTTTGATACGCTTGAGAAGATCAGCAAGGCGGCACGCGCCGAATATGGAATGTCGGGCGCGGTGCAGCACGGCGCATCCACCCTGCCGGATGACGCATTCGATCATTTCCCCAAATGCACTGCGGCCGAAGTGCACCTTGCCACGGGCTTCCAGAACATGACGTTTGACCATCCGCAGTTTCCCTCCGATTTTAAGAAAAAGATGGCGGAATGGCTGCACAGGGAATGCGCCGGTGAAAAAAAGGCGGGCGAAACGGAAGAACAGTTCATTTACAAAACCCGCAAAAAAGGGTACGGCCCGCTGAAAAAAGATTTGTGGACCATGGCGGAGGGGCCGCGCAACGCGATCGCCAAATCACTTGAGGATAAATTCGATTTCCTCTTCAAGAAACTCAATGTGGTGAACACCAGGGCCCAGGTCGACAAATACATAAAGATGGTGCCGGTAAAACCGGACGTGCAGACTGAGATTGCCGCCGCAGCCGACAGTAAAAAGCCGGTTGTGAAAGACGATAACCCCCGAGCCGATTAATAACGGAGGATTCCGCGGATTTCGACGCGGCGCGCCGTGGGGAGCGGCGCGGATGTCCCCCTCTGACAATGCAATACACGTATATGGAGAACACTAAATGGCCAGCGAACACTCGTTCGACATCGTATCCAAAGTAAGCATACCCGAAGTGGTAAACGCCATCGACCAATCGATGCGCGAGATAAAGAACCGCTACGACTTCAAGGGATCGATCAGCAATATCGAGCTGAAGGAGAAGGATAACAAGATCATCCTCACCGCGGACGACCATATGCGGATGAAAAGCGTGGTGGACATCCTGCAGGGAAAACTGGTGAAGCGCAACGTGCCGCTGAAAAATCTTATCTACGGCAAGCTGGAAAACGCCGCCAGCGGCACCTCGCGGCAGGAAATTACCCTGCAGCAGGGACTTACCCCGGAAAAAGCCAAAGAAATCGTCAAAATGATCAAAGACACCAAAATGAAGGTGCAGGCCCAAATACGCGAAGGGGAAGTGCGCGTGACCGGCAAGGCGATCGATGATTTGCAAACCGCCATCCAGACGCTCAAGCAAAAGGATTTCGGCGTGGACCTCCAGTACCTCAACTACCGCTGAGCTGGCGCAAGAGGGGTGGCGTTACTCCGTAAACGCCACGTCGTCGGCGGAGGAAACGCCATCCGCTCCCAGCGAGGAAAGGCTGAATTGATCCGGCCCCAGGATATAGAGATAGTTGCGCTTCCACGGATCTTTCATGGATTCATCGCTAATGATGCCGCTGCGGGTCAGTTCCAAAAGACTGCTGGGCATTTGCCCCCTTTGCAAGTAATAGATGCCGACCGCTTCCCGGATGCCTTCAAGGTCGTTCTTCGCACGTAACTCGGCGATGGCGCCGCACAAGGCCCGCCAATTCGCCATCTGCAACGGATGCCAATAGGTCACCCGGTGGAAAACGCCAAAACCAAGCAACAACAAGGCAAAAACGATGGCGATATACCCGCCGACGGTGGACTGCGCGCGGGGCTTCTCAAACGCCAGCACCTCGTTCGGCGTCATTTCCACGATCACTTTTTTGTTTAACAGGGAAAGGACGGCGTTGGACGCGTCAAAGGCGGAAAGATCCGCCATGTTTAAAACAAGTTTAAGCTGGCGGGGGCGGCCCATCACGGAAAGAACTTTCACCTCTTGATCGGTTATGTCCACGCCGCGCGCCGAAAGAATGGCGAATTCCATCGTATCGCGGAAATCGGGCGGTTCGACTTCGTTTTTCGCGGCGCGCTTCGCCTTCATTTCCTCTTCGCTGAGTACCGACCGGCGGACGAACCGGTCCGGCTTGGGCAACTGCTTTTCGATCATGCCGAATTCGTCGGCAATGCGGCACCCTTCCATCAGCAGGAAGTCCACATCCATCGGGTTGATAAGCTGATTCGGGTACTCAACGCTTTTCATGGCGGTAAATACATAGGTGCCCCGTTTGTAGCGCAACAGATCGAACAGAGTATCGGTGACCTGCCGCCGGAGCGCCGCGGAAGCGGATTCGGGCGGAATGACGCTTGCCAGCGAAGGCCAGAAATGTTCCGGCGCGTCGGCATATTGTTCAAGCGTTTTCCAGACCTCAGGCGTAACCAAACGCGCAGAACCAAGCATATCGCGCAAACGGGTAAACCAGCCATTATCGCCGTACTGGGCATACACCACGTTTCCCCCTTGGAAAGAAACAAGGATGGTGCGGCTCTCCCCTTTGACCTCCAGCAAGCCGGTCTTTGTTTCCGCCTTGATGATCGGAAGTATGTTGGTGATGCTGAAATCCTTTAAATTCCCCTGCATCTTATTTCTTCCTCATCGAAAGCGGGACAGCCACCAGGTAAAACACCGCCATGGCTCCGGCCAATGCGGCATACACCGGCCACGGCGCGGGACGGTACCCGGCCAGCAGCAAAGCGCCCCAACCCAGCAACGGCGCCAAAAACGAGGCTGATAAAATCAGCAGAATGGCCCCCGCCGCATAGGAACCGTACCATACACTGCCGAGGCCCGGCATGATGAGGTTCAGCGTGTTGGCCATTTCCCGGCGCCCGGTTTGGTAATTCAGAATCTGGCGGGTCTTGGTATCCTTCAGGCCGAAGATGCCGCTCTTCTTGGGCGATCCCATCGCCACGCACTGGTTGCATTTGACCACCCCTTTGTCGGCCTTGGAGAACATCGGCATGAAAGTGGCTCCGCACGACGGGCAGATGATGTGAAAGCCGAACATCCCCCAGAAGACAATGCTGGCGGCAAACGCTAGCATGGCCGCGCCGGCCAGTATAAAGTGCGCGTTGTCGGTAATATCCCACAGGAAAAAGGAGGCGGCCTTTTTGGCCAGCTCCGACGCGGCATCATCAACCGATGCATCCACCGACGCCGGAAACTCCGAAATCCCCAGCCGCACGCTCACCACCTTCGGCGCGAATTTATTTTCTTTCGCGGCGATCATGGCATTGGCGCGGGGACCGTTCAGGCGGGCGACCATATCCAACTCGGTGTTTGATTCCGCCGTGCGAAACTGCTCCAGATACGCGGCGCCCAGGTCGTAATGCCCTTCAAACGATGATGGGGCCAACCCAAGCGCGTTTTTGTACATGATCTCCGCGTCGCGGAATTCGCTGCGGTTAAAGTTCAGGTTTCCCATTTCCACCAAAGCCGGAACATTCTTGGGGTCAAGCTGGATGGCGCGTTTCAGGTATCCCTCCGCCGCGTCATAGCGCGCGAGCCGGCGGTTCATCGCCCCCAGCATGAACATCAGCCGGGTGTCGTTGGGATGTTTTGCCAAAGCGGTTTCCAGTTCCTTGATGTCGTCCGGCTCGAAACCGCCGGTTATAAACCGGTTGGCCGCCCCCGCATCACGCGCGGCAAGCAGGGCTATTCCCTTCCCCGCCGTGGCGCCCATCAGCGGAAGCGCCGCAAAAAAAACAAGGAACGCCATCAGCACAGCCCTTCCCTGCCACGTCAGGTAGCCGGCCAGCAATAACGGCACGGTAAGCACTACGGCAAACCAGCCAAGCCCGGCGATCAGCGCCAACAAAAGAATCATCAACACAACGGCAGCCGCTTTCGCATCGGCGTCCATGGGGAACAAACGCCGTATATCGCGCGTAAGGGGATGCCTGAACGCAATCGCGGCGGCGGCCACATAGGCGGCAAAGGCCAAGATAACGGCAAACACCGCCAATGCGATCAGGTTATAACCCAACGAGCGCCTGATCAGCGGATCGGCAAAGCTTGCTTTGACGGCGTTCGCCAACGGATTGAACCATCCGCCATAATCGCCGGCGGAAACGGCGAAATTACGCTCGGCGAGGGTTAGCCATGCCAAGGGGTAATCCGGCGAGATATCCGCCGCCATCCGCGCCGCCACCGCCCCTTCGGCCGGCTTCCCCTCCCGCGTCAACGTGTAAGACCGGGCGAGGAAATAGTCTGAAACAAAATAGAAGTCCTGAGCTGACAGACGCCCTTTCCAATCCTGTATGGCCGCTAGTTTCTGTCCGGTTTCGGAAACATTGCCCGCGGTAACCGCCGCATCGAGTTGCCGCACGGCCTCGGCCAGCTCAGGCAACGTCGACAGCCCCCCTTCGGTCACGGCGGTCACCGGCACCTGCGGCGCGGCGAACGCCAAGGTATGGATCATTCCCATGACCGCAAGAAAAGAGACCAGACGCCTCATCGATCAATCCTCGAAAAGTTGGTCAAGCTTTTCCTGCAAAGAAACATTGTACTCCTCGCCCAGCGGCTCGGTTTCATCCTTTGTTTTCATAGCCTGTTGGCGTTCCGCCACATCCAGGAGTTTTGCCACTTTATCACCCAGTTCCTTGAGATACAAAGCCACCATTCCTGCAGTGGTCTTTTCATCAAACAGCACCACCAGCATGGAACGGCGGCCCACCAGCGTGACATTGATCTGCCCCTTGGCCCCCTTGTGGGACATGGTGTTGAACTCCGTTTCGCCCAGCACCTTGGCCAGTTCCCGCGTGGCGGAGAAACTGCCGGCCACCAGGGCGGAAAGCGCCTCGGCGTTAACGCCCGCAGTGTCCCCCATCTGGGTCACGGAATGCCCTTCCTTGTCGATAAAATAAATACTTTTCGCCTTCGAGAGGCGGAGGAAATCCCTCAGCAACGCATCGATCTGGTCAATGGTCTCCTTATAGAAGACCATCCGACGGGATCTTAAATTCTCATCGGTTGTCATTCCTATAGTTTATCCTCAAATATTTCAATTTTCGCGTCTTTTCTCAAAGCGGCGAAAAGGTCGTCCAGCATTTTCTTTTTCTTCTTGTTTTTCAGTATCTGGGCTATCCGGTCCTGATGTTTTTCCATGCCGCCCGGAAATGCCTGCTGATGCGAATCGTAATAGGCCGCCGTTTCGGCGGGGGTCACGGCCAATCCCGCCGCCAAGTCCCCGTATTTTCCTTTGAGCATCATGGAAATCACGATGTTTTTCACCGCCTCGTTTTTCACCGCATCCATGGTGAGATGGCGCTCGTCGAGCCACTGGTTGAACTTCTCCATCGACCCGAATTTCCGCGCGAACGAAACCACCTGCGCCTCGATCTGTTTTTTGTCGAGGGACATGGCGCTTTTCTTGGCCTCCTGCATCAGCAGCATCTGGTTGATAAGGCCGTTAAGCTGGGATAATTCCTCGTCACGCGAAAACCGTTTAAAATCTTCCACCTCGCCGGGCGCGGTGAGACGGTACTGCGTTTGGCAATAGTTCACAAAATAATTACGGGTCACCTTGCCCCCATTTACCAACGCTACCAGCGTATCTTCTTTTTTGGGCGCCGCCGGGGCCGCCGGCGCCGAAGACCCCGAAATTTCGCTCCCCTTGGAATTGATATGATCCAACACCAGCTTGGCCGCCACTTTAAGCGTTTGCATCACGCCGTCCCCCTGGGCCGCTATCGCCTCGGTGGTTACCGCCTTCGTCCAGTTGATATTCTCCTCCAGCCAGGGGATATCCGCCGCATCCGGCAAATCCCGCTTATTCCACTGAATGACCAGCGGAAATGTTTTCATGTCGATGCCGTACTCTTTGAGGCTCGTTTCAAGGTCCTTGAGCGCTTCGATATTCTCTTCCAGCTTTTTCCTTTGCGAATCGGCAACGAACACCACGCCATCGGCCCCTTGAAGCACCAGCTTGCGGGTGCTGGCATAGTAGACCTGTCCCGGCACGGTGTAGAGCTGGAATTTTGTGTTCATCCCCTTCACCTGCCCCAGATCCAGCGGCAAAAAGTCGAAGAAGAGCGTTCGGTCCCCTTCCGTGGCGATGGCGATAAGATCCCCCTTGCTCTCCTTGGGGGCTTTTTGATGGATCACCTGGAGATTGGTGGTCTTCCCGCTCATGCCGGGGCCGTAGAAAACGATCTTGCAGCTTATTTCCCGGCGGGCAAAATTTATTTGAACCACAGGGGAATTCTACCCCAAGTTGGCGTGTTTTTTTATCTCGTTTGCGGCCTGAAAGATCTCGGCGTTAATGGCCGCCGCGTCAACTCCGCCGGACAGCACCGCAACAAAAAGGCCCCTGCCCAGTTCGCTGATAACCAGCGAGCCGTTTTGCGAGCTCATCTGAAAGCGGTTTGCGCGGCCATACTGGAAATCCTCAACGCAATTTCCCACCGCCAAATGGACGGACGAAACGAGCGCGGCCATTTCATGCGCATCAAACCGTCCTCCCAAAACCGATTCCACCACAATGCCGTCGTGCCCGCAGATGAGCGACCCCTCCACCCCTTCGTTGTGGTTGAATTTTTCCAGGATCGATTTAAGCTGGCTCATTCCGCCAACGCCTCCACATACCGGCTGATGCGCATCTCCACCACTTTGAGGTCGGCATCGGTATCCAGTTCCAGCGCAAGCAAACCATAGAACACGTTGACGATGATCACATTGCCGCCAGGGGTAAGCAAAGTGCCGCGCTGAAGCGTTCCCAGCCCCGATTTCCGCATGCACAGCCGCGCCGCCGAATAAATGTTCGATACGTTCGTGGCGAGGTTCGAAAGGCCGCGGGAATCCTTCTTCAGCACGCTTTTGATCTCGACCCCCGCGTGATCGATCAAATGGATGCCGCGCACCCCGTCAAGCCGGGCGAAGATGGAAAACCGGCTGATGAGATTTTCGTATTCCCCCTCGCTCCCCCCTTGCAACCCCTCGATGCTCTCTTTGGCGATCGCTTCCTCGCCAAACTCCTCGGAATCCGGCGCGTGGGCCGCCGCTTCCTTTGCTTCAGGGGCCGGCCCGCCTTTGGCCGCATTCTTCATCTTCTGAAGGGCGGCTTTCAATTCCAGCGCGCGGGGATCTGAGGGGCTCATTTTCAGGATGGCGGCCAGTTTTTCCTCGGCGCGAATCCACGCCCGGCCTTTGTAGTAAATGCGTGCGGCCAGGAGATTCGCCATGTAGTGCCGCGGGTTTATCTTGAGAAGCTTTTCAAAACAGACGAGCGCCGCCTTGAGATGTTCCGAATTTTTCGCTTGGTTGAAGCAATCGATCCGCACCTCGCCATAGATGAACAGGATATCCGTCGAATCGGGAAACGCCTGCAACCCCTTGGTGCACGCTTCCAGGGCCCCTTTCAGATCGGCCTCTTTACGGTGCCCCCTGATGGCTGCAACCCATTCCGCCGGATTGGACGGCGCTTTTTCCTCAACCATGCGTCTCCTTCGTATCTGCAAGGAACCATTTGCCAAAAGGCAACCTATAGAACTATATTTAGTTAAGTCTATTTGTATTTATAGGGGAGAGTCAAACCGTGCCCACTGCATTTGAGTTCACCAACATTGGGCGCTACAAGGTTATTGAAAAACTTGGGCAAGGCGCCATGGGTGTAGTGTATCTCTGCCTGGACGAAATGATCGACCGCAAGGTCGCTGTAAAAATGCTGCGGCTGGACAAGATCAAATCGGATACCGAGCGCAAAAAGGCCTATGACCTGATATTCCAGGAAGCCCGCATCATCGGCAAGCTCGTCCACAGCCACATTACCTCCATCTATGACATGGGAGTGCAGGACAATAGCCCCTATCTGGTAATGGAATTTGTGGAGGGAAAAGACATCGCCTCCGCCATCAAAACGCAAGCGCCGGTGAGCATAGCCGAAAAACTTAGGATGGTGGCGATGGCGGCACGCGCGCTGCACTACGCCCACCAGCGCGGCATCCTGCACCGCGATATAAAGCCGGCCAACATAATGATCCTGCCCAACCACTCGCCAAAGATCATGGATTTCGGCATTTCCCGCCTGAAAGACGCCGCCACCGAAGCCTGGAGCGCCGGCCAGGGAGAGGAAGAAGGAATTATTCTCGGCACGCCCAACTACATGTCGCCCGAACAGATACGGGGCAAAGAGCTGGATCAGCGCAGCGATCTTTTCTCGCTCGCCATCCTCACCTACGAATGGATCTCCGGCCGCAAACCGTTCACGGGGCCGGATCTCAAGGAACTGCTGAAATCCATCCTGAAAGGAACGCCCGACCCGCTGGTCAAACTCGTGAAAGGGGCCGACAACGAGCTGGACACCATCATCTACAAGGCGCTGGAAAAGGAGCGGGACAACCGCTACCGCACCGCCGAGGATTTCTCGGAAGCAATCGAACTCTACCTGAGCAAGCAGGAAATGAAGAACAGCGCGCAGTCAACAGCCATCTTCCCTTACGACAAGAAAAAGGTGGTGGATCAGCTGCGGAAAAATTATTTCTTCTTCGCCGATTTTTGCGACGAGGAGCTTTTTTCCATTTTCAAGATGAGCGGGAAGGAACGGTACGGCAACGGCGAAGCTATCGTACAGGAGGGAACGTCCGGTACGAAAATGTACATCATTGTCAGCGGCATGGTGAAGGTGGTGAAGGACGTTAATGGAAAAGAAATCGAGCTTAAGCGGCTGGGCGAAGGGGACTGTTTCGGCGAACTATCCATTATCGACAAGATGCCCCGTTCCGCGTCGGTGGTGGCGATGGAACCGACGGTGGTCATTGCCATCAACGAGGTGGTGCTCCGCACCTCCGAACCGGCGCTCTGCATGAAGCTGTACAAAAACCTTGCGGCGATCATCTCGGAAAAACTGCGGTGGAGTGATGCGCGGGTGCTCGACCTCCTCACCAACCAGCCTGAAGGCACCACCCGGAAGATCTAACCGGCCCGGCCTACGCCTCGGGCTTGTTCACGTCTATCCCGAGTTTCTTCACCTTGTACCAGATGCTCCGCTCGGTGATCCCCAGCTCTTCGGCCGTCTTGTTCTGCTTCCAGCGGTTGCGCTCCAGCGCGTCGAGCAGGATGCGGCGCTCGAATTCCGCCACGCGGTCGTCTATATTCTTGCCGTTGCCGCTGGCGGGCGGCGGAGCGTCCTCCCCCGCCGCAGCCGCCACGGCGGCTGACGCGGATGCCGATGCGGTTGGCACCATATAGCTGTCCGCCACGTCGCTGATATTGATCGACCCGCCATCGCTTACTCCGACGGCCCGCTCAATGACGTTTTCCATTTCGCGGATGTTGCCGGGCCACGGGCGCACCACCAGCCAGTCCAAA